>PKWQ01000369.1:9915-10577 GCA_003133265.1 Acetobacteraceae bacterium | reverse complement strand
CCCGCCCGAACATGCCGACCTCCAGGCCAAAATCGCCACCGCCGGCGCGGTGATCGCCGAAGCGCCGCTCGGCACCGCGCCGGCGGCACGGCATTTCCCGCGCCGCAACCGCATCATCGCCGGCCTCTCGCTCGGCGTCGTGGTGATCGAGGCCGCGCCGCGCTCGGGCAGCCTGATCACCGCCCGCCTCGCCCAGGAAGCCGGACGGGAGCTGTTCGCCGTGCCCGGCTCGCCGCTCGACCCGCGCTCGCGCGGCTCCAACGACCTGATCCGCCAGGGCGCGCACCTGACCGAAACCGCCGCCGACGTGCTCGCCAACCTGCCCGATCACCCGCTGCGGCAGGGCCTGTCGCGCGATCCGCTGTTCGTCCGTGGACCCATGCCCGGGGTCGCGGAACCCGCCCAGGAACCGATCGAACCGCCGGAACCGGCGTCGGAGATAGCCCGAGCCAGGACACAAGTTCTTGATTTGCTTGGACCTTCGCCATGCTCTGTTGACGATCTGGTCCGGCGCTGCCAGTTCTCAGCGGCCACCATCATGGTGGTGCTACTGGAAATGGAACTCGCCGGGCGCGTACAGACGCTGCCGGGGAACCGAGTTGCGCTGCTACCGAACGGGACACAATGACTGACGTCGTCGTCGTAGAATCGCCCTCCAAGGC
>PKWQ01000369.1:0-9817 GCA_003133265.1 Acetobacteraceae bacterium | reverse complement strand
CCGGACCGCGAGGGCGAGGCGATCTCCTGGCATGTCCGCGACATGCTGGCGGAAAAGCACGCGCTGAAGGGCGTCACCGTCCATCGCGTCACCTTCAACGAGATCACCCGCAGCGCCGTGACCACGGCGATGGCGCATCCGCGCGAGTTGGACCAGCCGCTGATCGAGGCCTACCTCGCCCGCCGCGCCCTGGATTACCTCGTTGGCTTCACCCTCTCCCCGGTGCTCTGGCGCAAGCTGCCGGGCAGCCGCTCGGCCGGGCGCGTGCAATCGGTGGCGCTGCGGCTGATCTGCGAGCGCGAGGCCGAGATCGAGGCGTTCCGCGCCCGCGAATACTGGACGGTGGAGGCGGTCTTCACCACGCCCGGCGGCGCACCGTTCACCGCGCGGCTGACGCATCTGAACGGCAAGAAGCTCGACCAGTTCGACCTCAACAACGAGGCGCTGGCGCTGGCCGCCCGGCAGGCGGTCGAGGGCGGGCAGTTCTCCGTCGCCTCGGTCGAACGCAAGCGCGTCAAGCGCAACCCGCCGCCGCCCTTCACCACCTCGACCTTGCAGCAGGAAGCCTCCCGCAAGCTCGGCTACGGCGCGCAGCAGACCATGCGCCTCGCCCAGCAGCTTTATGAGGGCGTCGAACTCGACGGCGAGACGGTCGGCCTGATCTCCTACATGCGGACCGACGGCGTGCAGATGGCGCGCGAGGCGGTGCTGGCGATCCGCGACCACGTGAAGGACGCCTATGGCGCCGACTACCTGCCCGGCGCGCCGCGCGAATACATCACGCGGGCCAAGAACGCGCAGGAAGCGCACGAGGCGATCCGCCCGACCGATGTCGCCCGCACGCCCGACAGCGTGGCGCGCTACCTGAACCCGGACCAGCGCCGGTTGTATGAACTGGTCTGGAAGCGCGCCGTCGCCTCGCAGATGCAGTCCGCCGAACTCGATCAGGTCAGCGTCGAAGTGACCGACGAGAAGGGCCAGAAGCTACGTGCCACCGGCTCCATCGTCGCCTTCGACGGCTTCCTCAAATTGTACCGTGAGGACACCGACGACCAGGCCGACGCCCCCGAAGACGAGGGCAAGATGCTGCCGCCGATGGCCGAGCGCGATCCGCTGCGCCGTGGCGATGTCAACGCGCTACAGCATTTCACCCAGCCGCCGCCACGCTTCTCGGAAGCCAGCCTGGTGAAGAAAATGGAGGAACTCGGCATCGGCCGTCCCTCCACCTATGCCTCGATCCTGACGGTGTTGCAGGACCGAAAATATGTGCGCCTCGACAAGAAGCGCTTCATCCCGGAGGACCGCGGCCGGCTGGTGACCGCCTTCCTGACCAGCTTCTTCGAGCGTTATGTCGATCCCGGCTTCACCGCGGGGCTGGAGGAACAGCTCGACGACATCTCCGGCGGCACCGCCGACTGGCGCGAGGTGATGCGCCTGTTCTGGGCCGAATTCTCCAAGGCGATCGACCAGACCAAGGACCTGAAGATATCGGACGTGATCGCGGCACTGGACCGCGATCTCGGCCCGCATTTCTTCCCCGCGCGTGAGGACGGCGGCGATCCGCGCGTCTGCACCGCCTGCGGCACCGGCCGGCTGGGGCTGAAGCTCGGCCGCTATGGCAGCTTCATCGGCTGCTCCAACTACCCGACCTGCCAGTTCACCCGCCGCCTCGCGCTCGACAACGGCGAGGAGGGCTCGGACACGCTGAAGGAAGGCATGCGGGTGCTGGGCCAGCACCCGGAGACCGGCGAGGAGATCACCGTGCGCCGTGGTCCCTACGGGCTGTATGCCCAGCTGGGCGAAACCGGCAACGAGGACAAGAAGATCAAGCCGCGCCGCACCTCGCTGCCGCGCGGCATGGAAGGCGACACGATCACGCTGGAACAGGCGGTCGGGCTGTTGTCGCTGCCGCGCCTGATCGGCATCCACCCGGAGACGAAAGAGCCGATCGAGGCCGGGATCGGCCGGTTCGGTCCCTATGTGCGGATGGGCGCGGTGTTCGGCTCGCTCGACAAGGACGACGACGTGCTGGCGATCGGCCTCAACCGCGCGGTCGATCTGCTGGCGAAGAAGCTCGCCTCGGTCCGCACGCTCGGCGAGCACCCGAAGGACAAGGCGCTGGTCTCGGTGCGCAAGGGCCGGTTCGGTCCCTATGTGCAGCACGACAAGACGGTGGCGAACCTGCCGCGCGGCGTGAGCATGGACGAGATCACGCTGGACGAGGCGCTGACGCTGCTGGCGGAGAAGGGCAAGCAACTGAAGCCGCGCGCCGGCGCCAAGCGCGGCAAGCCGGCGGCGAAGGCCGCCAAGGCACCCGCGGCGAAAGCCGCCAAGGCGGCACCGAAGAAGGCGGCCGCCAAGAAGACGACGGCCAAGAAGCCGGCGACCAAGAAAACGACGGCCAAGAAGCCGTCCGCGAAGAAGACCCCCGCGACGAAACCCGCCGCCGCCAAGGCGCCCGCGAGGCGCAAGGTCACGGGCTGACATGGCCCGCCGGCCGCACAAGCCTGGCGCGCCGAAACAACCCGCCACGCCGAGCGCGCCGCGCGCGCTGCCGAGCCGGGAAGAGATCCGCCAGTTCGTCCGCGACACGCCCGGCCGCGTCGGCAAGCGCGAGATCGCGCGCGCCTTCGGGCTCGATCCCGCACAGAAGCCGGCGCTGCGCGACCTGCTGAAGGGCCTGGAGACCGAGGGCGCGCTCGCCGCCGCCGGCGCGCGCCGCTTCCGTGAGGCCGGCCGCCTGCCGGAGGCGATGGTGGTGCAGATCACCGGCACCGACCCGGACGGCGACGCGCTGGCCCGCCCGGTCGGCTGGCAGGGCGATGGGCCGCCGCCGATGATCCTGATGGCCCCCGAGGCACGCGGCCGCCCGGCGCTCGCGCCCGGCGAGCGTGTGCTGGCGAAGCTGAAACAAATTTCCGGCTCGGCCCCGGGGCGCCCCGCCCGCTACGAGGGCCGCACGCTGAAACGCCTGACCGACGCGCCCGGCCGCGTCATCGGCGTCTACCGCCCCGGCAAGCCCGCCGGGCAGACCCCCGGACGCATCGTCCCGACCGACCGGCGCTCCAAGGCGGAATGGATCGTGCCGGTGGGCGAGGATGGCGGCGCGGAGGCGGACGAACTCGTGCTGGCGGCGCCCCTGCCGCATGCCGGGTACGGCCTGAAGCCGGCCCGGATCATCGAGCGGCTGGGCGCGATGGGCGACGCGCGCTCGGTCAGCCTGATCTGCATCCACACCCACGACATCCCGATCGCATTCCCCGAACCCGCGGTCGCCGAAGCCGAACGCGCGTGCGCCGTCGGGCTCGGCAAGCGCACCGACCTGCGCGACACCCCACTGGTCACCATCGACGGCGAGGACGCGCGCGACTTCGACGACGCGGTCTATGCCGAACCGGACGGGACGGGCTTCCGCCTGATCGTCGCCATCGCCGACGTCGCCCATTACGTGCGCCCCGACAGCCCGCTGGACCACGCCGCCCGCACGCGCGGCAATTCCTGCTACTTCCCCGACCGCGTCGTGCCGATGCTGCCGGAGGCGCTGTCCAACGGCTGGTGCAGCCTGCGCCCGGACGAGGAGCGCGGCTGCCTGTTCGTCGAGCTGCGGGTCGATGCCAACGGCAAGAAGACCGCGCACCGCTTCGGCCGCGGACTGATGAAGAGCGCCGCGCGGCTGACCTACGAGCAGGTCCAGGCGGCGCACGACGCCGGCGAGGCGCTCGGCCTGGCGCCCGGTCAGCTCGCCACGCTCTATGCCGCCTTCCGCGCGCTGCTGTCGGCCCGCATCGCGCGCGGCACGCTCGATCTCGATCTGCCCGAGCGCAAGGTGCTGCTCGGTACCGACGGACGCGTCGCCGCCGTCGCGCCGCGCCCGCGCCTGGACAGCCACCGGCTGATCGAGGAGTTCATGGTGCTGGCCAACGTCGCCGCCGCCGAGGAACTGGAACGGCTGGTCCAGCCCTGCATGTATCGCGTCCATGCCCCGCCGTCGGACGAGAAGCTGGAGGCGCTGCGCGCTTTCCTGCGTAGCTTCGACGTCAATCTGCCAGCGGGAAACCAGATCCATCCGCGCGATCTGGATCGCGTGCTGCGCGCCGTCGCCGGCACCGAGCACGCGCTGCTGATCAACGAGGTGATGCTGCGCAGCCAGTCGCAGGCGGCCTACACCCCGGAGAATATCGGCCATTTCGGTTTGGCGCTTCCCGCCTACGCGCATTTCACCAGCCCGATCCGGCGCTATGCCGATTTGCTGGTGCATCGCGCGCTGATCCGCGGCCTGCGACTCGGCGACGGCGGACTGGTGGAGGACGAAGCGATCCGCTTCGCCGACACGGCCGAGCACATCACGGCGACCGAACGGCGCGCCGCGCTGGCCGAACGCGACGCCATAGATCGTTATTTAGCCGCTTTCATGGCTGATAAGGTCGGAGCGCTGTTCTCCGCACGCATTTCCGGGGTGACGCGGTTCGGTCTTTTCGTCACAGTCGCGGGCAGCGGCGCGAGCGGAATCATTCCGACATCCTCGCTGCCCGATGATTTCTGGATGCACGACGAAACCACCAAGACACTGTCCGGACGCCACACCCGCCTGACCTTCCGTCTGGCACAGGAAGTGGACGTGCGGCTGTCCGAAGCCAGTCCGGTCACCGGGGGGCTCGTCTTTCACATCCTGCAAGGCGATCCGGGCGCCGGAAACGGCAAGACCGGGGGCGGCGGGAGCGGTCGCGGCATCACATCGGGACAACGGTCCCGGCGAAGGTGACTCGTTTCAGCATCCTGCTGCTGTTGCTACTCACCGCACATGCGCAGGCGGAGCCCGCTTCGTCACCCCGGACGGCCCCGCCGCCCAACACCGCGACCCCCGGCTGGAACCCTGCCCTCGCCACCGATGTCACCGCCACCGCGCTCACCTTCATGGCCCCGCGCATCCTGGAACCGATCCCGGTGGCGCAACTCGCCCTGTGGGGCCTCTCCGGCCTGACGGCGCTCGACCCGTCGCTCGGCGTCAGCCTGCGCGACGGCCAGCTGCGGCTCGCCGCCGCCGACCGGATGCTGGTCGTGCGCCCACCGCCGCCGGACAACAATCCCCGCGCCTGGGCACAAACCGCCGCCGAGTTCGCCACCGCCGCCTGGGGCGTCTCCGCCCCGGTGCGCAAGGCCGGCACCGAGGGCGTGCTGCATGCCTTCTTCGACGAGATGTTCAACCATCTGGACCCCTACTCCCGCTACGTCGCCCCGCGCGAGGCCGCCGAGGATCGCGCGCGGCGCACCGGACGCGCCGGGGCCGGGATCACGCTCACCCCGCAGGGCAACGCCGTCTTCGTGCAGGCGGTGATCGCCGACGGCCCAGGCGCGCGCGCCGGGCTCCGCCCGGGCGACCGCATCCTGGCGGTCGACGAGCAATCCACCGCCGGCCATGACGTCGCCGTGGTCACCGGCTGGATCGCCGGCCCCGAGGACACGACGGTGACGATCGCGCTGCGCACCCGGGACGGACGGACGCGCACCGTCAGGCTCCTGCGCGAGATGGTGCCGCCGGAAACGGTGTTCGCCGAGCGCGCGGGCGAGGTGCTGATCCTGCGCGTCACCGGATTCAATTACCGCACCAACGCGCGGCTGGAACGCGAGCTGATACGCGGCATCGCCGGCCCACGCCCGCCCAGCGGCATCGTGCTCGATCTTCGCGGCAATCGCGGCGGATTGCTGCGCGAAGCGGTCGCGATCGCCGACGAACTGCTCAATGCCGGCGTCATTGCCATCACCGCCGGACGCGACCCCGACGCCTCGCGGGTATGGCGCTCGTTCGACGGGGCCCAGGCCACCGACCTCCCGGCGGTGGTGGCGGTGGATGGCCGCTCCGCCAGCGCCGCGGAAATCCTGGCGGCGGCATTGGCCGATCGCGGCCGCGCCGTGGTGGTGGGCAGCTCCACGCTGGGCAAGGGGCTGGTGCAGACCATCGCGCCGCTGCCGGACGGGGGCGAGCTGTTCGTGACCTGGTCGCGCGTGCTCGCCCCGCTCGGCTGGCCGATCCAGGGGCTGGGCGTGCTGCCGCAAGTATGCACCAGCCTCGGCCCGGAGGCGCTGGAGCGTCAGTTGCAGACGCTGAACGCCGGATCGCAGCCAATGGCACCCGCCATCGCGCGGCACCGCGCGGCACGCGCGCCGCTGCCGTCGGCCCAGGTGCTGGCGATCCGCGGCGCCTGCCCCGCCGCCGAGGCGCGCGATGCGGACATGGATGCCGCGCGTTTCCTGATCACCCACCCCGCCGCCTACGCCGCCGCGCTGCTGGCACCGACCGCCGGACTGGATGCGCCAGCGGCCCGGTGAAAACTGAGGGGTAACGGGGAGCGTTCGACGGGCGATGCACACACGCGAACGTGGCGCTTGACCTGCGGGGACAAGATGAGCATGTTCCGCGCCTGAATTTTGGGCGCTTCCGGCGCCGACACCGCTTCCCAGGATCAAGCCATGGCCAAGAGCAACACCGTTCAGATCAAGCTCGTGTCGACTGCCGACACCGGGTATTTCTACGTGACGAAGAAGAACGCCCGTGCCCAGACGGGCAAGCTCGAACTGAAGAAGTACGACCCCGTCGCGCGCAAGCACGTTGCGTTCAAGGAAGCCAAGATCAAGTAATCCCGCTACCGCCCCGGATTGGGGCGCGGCGCTACCCTGCGGAAGCGAGTTCCACCCGGTTCCGCCCGCCGCGTTTGGCCGCGTACAGCGCCAGATCGGCGGCGCGCAGCAGCGCCTCGGCGCCGATCTGCCGGTCCCGGCAACAGGCAACCCCGATGCTGATGGTGAGGCGCCACGGGCGGCCTGGCTCCACGTCGAACACCATCGCCTCGACCGCCGAACGCAGCCGCTCGGCGGCGGATAGCGCGTCGGCCTGGTTGGTGCCGGGCATCACCACCGCGAACTCCTCGCCGCCATAGCGGGCCACCGAGTCGAACACGCGCGTGGCCCCGCGCAGCACCGCGGCGATCGCCTCCAGCGCCCGGTCGCCCACCGCGTGGCCGAACGCGTCGTTCACGTCCTTGAAGCGATCGACGTCCAGCATCAGCACCGCCAGCCCCTGGCCCTGGTTGCCCGCCAACAGGTTTCTCAGGTGGCGCATCAGGTAACGCTGGTTATAGAGCCCGGTCAGCGGGTCGGTCAGCGCCATCTCCAGCGCATGGCCGAGATCGGCGCGCAGCCGATCCTGATAGAATTTGCGGCGAATCTGGTTGCGTGCGCGCGCGCGCAACTCGTTCTCGTCCACCGGGCGTGTCAGCCAGTCGTTCGCCCCCAGATCGAAGCCGCGCAACATGCGATGGCGCAAATCCGGGGACGCGATCAGCAGCAGCGGTATCTCATGCGTCGCATCCGCCGCGCGCAGCTTGGACGCGAGACGCAGCGGGTCGCCAGACGTCATGGACAGGCTGAGCACGATCAGGTCGAACGGCGTGACCGTGGTGAGATTCATCGCCTCGGATTCGCTGCGCGCACGCCCGGTGACGATGCCTTCCCGCGCCAGCGCGTCCTGCACCGATTGTGCCCCGGCGTCCCAGTCATCCACCACCAACGCCTGCGCGCCGGCAACCGACGGCGCGTTGATACGCTCCCCGGTCAGGCCCAGCGCACGCGCGGTCTCGCCACGCGCGCGCCACTCATCGAGCAGCCGTTTCAACCGGATCAGGCTGCGCACGCGCGCCATCAGCAGGTCGAACTCGACCGGTTTGGTCAGGAAATCGTCGGCCCCGGCTTCCAGGCCACGCACCCGTTCGCTCGGTTCGTCCAACGTGGTGACCATGACCACCGGGATATGCATGGTCGCGATATCATCCTTCAGCCGGCGGCAGCATTCGAAACCGTCCATACCCGGCATCATCACGTCGAGCAGGATCAGATCGGGCTGCCAGGCCTTCGCCATGCTGAGCGCCGCGAACCCGTCCGGGGCGGTGGCGACCTGATAGTAATCGGCCGTCAGCTTCGCTTCCAGCAACCGCGTATTCGCCGGGACGTCGTCAACGATCAGGATACGGGCTGACATAACGGGTCCGGGTGCTCCCAGGCGAAACGCTTTGGAACGGAAACCGCCACCCTGGCGAACGGTGCTACCGCGCCGCGAACTGGGTCTTGCCGAACATCACCTCGCGCTCGGCATCGGTCATTTGGCCGCGGCGCTGGTTCTCCGACAGCACCTCCACGCCCCGCTGAACCGCCGGGCGCGCGGCGATGACATCGTGCCAGCGCTTCACGTTCGGGTAGTCGGCGAGTTTGATGCCGCGCCGGTCCGGATTGCGTATCCAGGGGAAGGTGCAGATGTCGGCGATGGAGTATTCCTCGCCAGCCAGATACGGCGCCTGCGACAGCCGCTTGTCCAGCACCCGGTGCAGGCGCGCCACCTCGTTGGTGTAGCGTTCGATGGCGTAGGGGATCTTCTCCGGCGCGTAGGCGACGAAATGGTTGTACTGGCCGAACATCGGCCCGACGCCGCCCATCTGGAACATCGTCCATTGCAGGCAGGTATAACGGCCGATCGGGTCCGCCGGGATCAGCTTGCCGCCGGTCTTCTCCGACAGATAGATCAGGATCGCCGCCGACTCGAACAGCTCGATCTTCTTCCCGCCCGGCCCATCATGATCGACGATGGCGGGAATCCGGTGATTCGGCGTGATCGCCAGGAACTCGGGCTTGAACTGATCGCCCTTGCCGATGTTGACCGGGATCACGTTGTAGGCGAGTCCGAGTTCCTCCAGGCCGATATGCACCTTGTGACCATTCGGTGTCGGCCAGGTCCAAACGTCGATCATGAGTAACTCCCCCCCCCGTTGCGGATCGTTCCAATATGGAGGCGTCAGGCGTTCCCCGCCAGATAATCCATCGCCGCCTGCACGCCGCCCGGCTGATGCGGGATGCCCGCGGCTCGCAGCCCCATCTCGACGCCGCCCAGGGTGCCAATCAGCTGCAATGGCCCCAGGTCGCCCATGTGGCCGATGCGGAACACCTTGCCCTCGATCTGGCCGAGCCCGTTGCCGAGCGCCATGTTGAACTTCTCCAGGATCACCCCACGCAACTCATCGGCATTGTGGCCATCCGGCACCCGGATCGCCGTCACGCCCGGCGAGAAGCAGCGCGGGTCCTGGCATTGCAGATCGAGCCCCCAGGTCCGCGCGGCGCGCCGGGTCGCCTCGGCGTAGCGCTCATGGCGGGCATAGACGTTGGCCAGCCCCTCCTCCAGCAGCATCTTCAGCGCCTCGTTCAGCGCGAACATCAGGTTCTCCGCCGGGGTGTAGGGGAAGAATCCGGTCTTGTTTGCGGTCACCAGCGGCGCCCAGTCCCAGTAGCTGCGCGGCAGTTTGGCCGTCTCGTATGCTGCCAGCGCCTTGTCGCCGATCGCGTTGAACGACAGGCCCGGCGGGGTCATCAGCCCCTTCTGCGAGCCGGAGATGGTGATATCCACGCCCCATGCATCATGCTGGTAGTCCGAGCACGCCAGGGAGGAAATCGCATCGACCATCAGCAGCGCCGGATGGCCGACTCGGTCCATCGCTTGGCGCACCGGCAGGACATGGGTCATGCAACTGGTCGAGGTTTCGTTGTGTACCACGCACACCGCCTTGATCCGGTGCGCCGTGTCGGCGGCCAGCGCCGCCTCGATCGCCGCCGGATTGGCGCCGCGCCGCCAGTCGTTGTCCAGCATGATCGTCTCCAGCCCGAACCGGCCGGCCATCTGCTGCCACAGATAGGCGAACTGGCCGGTACTGGTCATCAGCACCGCATCGCCGGGCGAGAGCGTGTTGATCAGCGCTGCTTCCCACGCGCCCGTGCCGGA
>PKWQ01000034.1 GCA_003133265.1 Acetobacteraceae bacterium | reverse complement strand
GATACCGACAGCTTTGTCATCGACGCCAATGGACAGAAGGTCGTCAACGATGTGATCGCTTCCCTGCAGAAAAACCCTGTCTCGGTCGCGACGATCATCGGCAGGACCGACACGGTCGGCAGCAAGGATTACAACATGCGCTTGTCGCATCGACGCGCGGACGCCGTGCGCGACGCGCTTATTTATAACGGCAACGTGGCGGCGGATCGGGTAGAGACGCGCTGGACCGGCGAGAGCCGGAAGGGCGTGCCAACGGGCAATGACGTTGCGGCAGCGTCGAACCGGGTCGTCGACATCGCCATCCATTAGCGCTGCGACAGAAGAAGCAGCCGAGTTCTACGAACCGTCCCGTCGCCGCCCGTGAACCGGACAGCGACGGGGTGCTTCGTCCACTTGCCTGACGATAACCGAAACCGTCGCGATCTCGCACATTGACGTGTCACTCACTTGTGGAGACGATCATGAAACTACGACTGCTTTTTGTTCTCGTCTGTACTTTGCTTGCGGTCTCCGCCTGTGTGACGGAGCCCTTTTACGGCGCCGGACATGATGGCCAGCACGAATATGGGCGCCGCGTATGGCGTTGACCGGCGTTCCTGGAGTGATCCGGTTGGAATGTTAGCGCCATCGTCGGCTTGGTCTTGCCCTGATTCTTCTCCTGGCGATACTCCCGGGCGCTCGGTGATCCGAATTACCAAGTGCGAATCCTGCACTACTATGGGGGCAGAAACCAAACAATAACCCCAGGGAGACGACCCCATGATTACCAAGTTCGACAGCCTGTTCGCCGGACATGTCGATATGGACAATATCGGCTATGGCGGCACGCCGGTGAACCAGCGCCGGTTTCCCAACGAGCATCTGGCGACGGCGTTCGACAAGGCGCAGGCGATGGCGCAGCTCATGGACCGCCTGGGCTTCAACACGTTCTGGGTGGCCGAACATCATTTTCAGCCCGAAGGGTACGAGTGCATTCCCAACACCCTGATGATGGCGGTGCATCTGGCGCATGTGACGCAGCGGCTGAAACTGGGCTGCGGCTTCAACATCGCCCCGATGTGGCATCCGCTGCGGCTGGCCGAGGATTTCGCCATGGCGGACATCCTGACCGGCGGGCGCGTCACCTTCGGCGTGGGACGCGGCTATCATACCCGCGAGGTTGAAACCTTCGGCGCGCCGCTGCTCGATCAGGTCGCCAACCGCGAATTGTTCGAGGAACAGGTCGATATCATCTTCAAGGCGTTCAACCAGGAATCGTTTTCGCACAAGGGCAAGTACTACACGCTGCCGCCGGAGGTGCCCTATCGCGGCTACGCGCTGAAGGAACTGACCCTGGTGCCCCGGCCGTTGCGGCGCCCGGTGGAGTGCTGGCAGCCGATCCAGGGCGGCACGCCGCGGGCGCTGGATTTCATGGCCAAGCATGGCATCCAGGGCGTGGTCGGCGGTGGCTCGGCCGAGGGCGGGGCGATGCACAAGGTCGTGCTGGGGTGGCAAGAGGCGCACGCGCGCCTTGGCCAGCAGCTGGAACTGGGCGAGCGTCTGAGCTTTGGCTTCCACTTCTATATCGCCGACAGCCGCGAGCAGGGCATTCGCGAAGCGGGAAAATACTACGAGGAAAACATGAAGGTGTTCGGGCCGCTGCGGCTGGTGCGGGCGCTGACCGAAGAGCAGATCGACATCATGGCCGATCCCGTCCGCGCGCCGGGCGGCAAGCTGCCGAGGATCGAGGATGCAATCGCCGCCGGTGGCGTTCTGTGCGGCACGCCCGAACAGATCGTGGAGTATATCAAGGCGCTGGAAACGCGCTATCCGGGCCTCGACCGCATCTCCGTCAGCCTGTCCATCGGCGTGCCGAAGTCGGTTGCCCTGGAGCAGCTGGAGCGTTTTGGCACCGAGGTGATGCCGGCGTTCCAGCGCGGCACTGTCGCGGAACCGGCATTGGCTGGCTGAGGCGGGGGCGGGCTGAGGCGGGCCGCGCCCTACAGTAGCTGCCAGGTGGAGGTGGCGAACGCCATGTCCTTACCCTGATCGTCGCGCATGCGCGCTTCCAGGAAGTTGATGCTGCGGCCCTTCTTCAGGAAGCGTGCCTCCGCGCTGACCATGCCGGCCTTGGCTGATCGCAGATATTGCGTCTTCATCTCCAGCGTCATGCCGACGCCGACCGTCTTCTGCAGCAGATGGCCCATGGCGATATCCAAGACCACGCCGATCAGCCCGCCATGCAGCGTGCCCTGCGGGTTGTACATGAAGTCCTTCACGTCCATCGTCACCAGGCAGGTGTCCCCGCCGTAGGAGATGCCGAGGTCGAGCAGGCGGGACAGGAAAAAGGTTCCGAACCCCGGCGCGTGGGTCTTCAGCGCGGCTTCGAATGCGATGCGGGCGGCGGCTTCGTCCATGGAACACCTTGGTCTCGGTTTGCGGTGCATCCTCCATGCTGGAACGCCGTGGCTTCGGCAAGCCCCGGGCCGACGCGATCATCGCCAACCACGTCGCCAGGGCTATCGTAACGCCGCCATCGCCGTGTATAGTTTTGCCGGAAACGCCCTTTGCCAGACAACGGACCCGACCGAGTGAGCAAGCACGTCGTCGCCCCGGTAAGCGAGATCCCTCCGGGCAGCAAGAAACTCGTCACCGTCCGAGGCCGGCCGATCGTGATCTTCAATCTCGATGGCGTATTCTATGGCCTGTTCAATCGCTGTCCGCATCAGGGCGGCAGCCTGTGCGACGGTGTTCAGGCCGGCCTGGTGCAGTCGACGGAGCCGGGCAAATACACCTACAGCCGCAAGGGCGAGTTCATCCGCTGTCCCTGGCACGGCTGGGAGTTCGACATCCGCACTGGACAATCCTGGTGCGAGCCCGCGCGCATCAAGGTTCGTTCCTACCCGGTGGAAGTGGCGCACGGCGACGAACTGGTGCAAGGCCCCTATGTCGCCGAGACCGTGAAGGTGGCGATCGAGGACGACTATGTGGTGGTGGACGTCTGAGGGTCCGTCCGTGACGTCCGGAACGGGTATGTAAGCACATTGTCCCCACGGCCGGAATGGGCATAGTATCGTGTCAAGACGGCGTCGCTGATCCAAGAAAACAAGGTCCCATAGAGGACGAGCGAGTACAGGGAGATCGGATCGTCATGCAAGCACAAGCCGGAAGCAGGGGCCGCAACGACGCTGGCCGTCTGTACGACAAGCTGGAGGAACGTATCCTGGCGCGCGATCAGGTCGGCGCCAGCGGCGTGTATCACGACCTGGTTCGCGCGGGCCGGCCTTTGAACGAGATCGTGGCCGAGGGCGTACGCATCCATGCGCCCTATACCCATGTGCCGTATCACGAGCGGTTCGACGACGGTTATCCGAACTTCGTCAACAACGACCATTGCCTGCTGAGCGCCCGCGCCACGATCAATCTGGCGAAGATGCTGCCGGGCGAACTCTCGATGCTGCCGATGGCGCAGACGATCTGGTACATCCCGACCGGCCTCGATATCTGGAACCAGAAGATCGGCAAGGCGCCGGGCCACTACACGCGCGGATTCACCGGCAAGATCGCCGATCCGCCGGCCCCGGTGATCTACTGGCCGGACTACGAGCCGCTGCGCGAGAGCGGCACGCTGACGGAACGGCTCGGCAACTGGTTCACGCGGGTGCATCGCGGCGAGGTGGTCGACGCCTATCGCAGCTTCCTCGGCCTGATGGAAGACAAGGCGAACCGTCGCGCGGTGCTGGCCGAACTGGTGTTCGCCGGCCTGATCGACGTGCAGGACCGGATGTATCTCAACCGTTCCTACACCACCGGCCACAAGGGCTATCGCGCCCGCGCCACGGTGGAACTCGGCGACGCGCTCGGCTGGGACAACGCGCATCAGGTGATCTATGCCGGCGCGCTCGATATCGCCGTCGGGCCGCGCTGGTACTCGGTTTATGAAATGGCCTGCAACACGGTCAAATCGGAGATCGAGGGCGAGGCACTGCATGCGGTGCCATACGGCGGCGTGTCCGAAGCGGAGCTGGCGATGCTGCGCCAGACCGCGCCGCTGAGCGCCGAGGAGGAAGCCGGCCTGATCGACGCGCTGCTCTATCAGCACGAACCGGCCAATATCGATGCCGTTACCGCGCTGCTGCGTGCCGGCAAGGACCCGCGGCGGATCATCGACGTGATCCAGCTCGCCGCCGCGCAGACCATGATCGACACCCACGGCGCCAACAACTTCTCGATGCCGATGCACTGCTACGAGTACACCAACGCGCTCGGCTGGTTCTTCGACAATTTCGACCATCCGCGCCGGCTGCGGCTGCTCTATACCGCCGCGGCGTTCGTCAACATGACGTCATGGCATCAGACCAACACCGGAGAGATGGTGGCGCATCCGATCCTGGCGCCGAGCGGGCGGACAAGCTCACCGCCGGGCAGTTGCTGGCGCGGATCGACGCGACGGTCTGCGCGCTCAACAGCGCGGAGAGCCTCGCCTGGGTGCAGGCCTATCTCGACAATGTCGCCGACCGGGCGCCGCTGGTGCGCGTGTTGGCACTCGCGTCCTGCAAGCTCGGCAACGATCCGCACAACCAGAAAATTCCGCAGAACATGCTGGAGGATTTCCTGAAAAGCCGCAGCCCGAACCGTGACCGGCTGCTGCTGGCCTGCGCCCAGCATTGCGCGGGGCACCGCAAATACGGCGACCCGCTGGAAGCGGCGCGCCGGTACAGCGAGGCGCTGGGCGTGCCGCTGCAATAACGCGTAGAAAACCCCGTCTCTCCCGTGTCGCGGGAGAGACGGGGGTGCGGCCTCAGAACAGCGAATAGCCGCCGTCGATCACGAAGCTGTCGCCGGTGTGGTAGCGCGAGGCGGAACTCATCAGATAGACGGCGATGCCGCCGAAATCCGCGCCCTCGCCCCAGCGGCGCATCGGCACGCGCGGCAGCACCTTGTTGCGGAAGATTTCGTTGCCGGTGGCATTCGCGGTCATGTTGGTGGCGATCCAGCCGGGCAGGATCGCGTGGGCGCGGATGTCGTGGCGGGCGAATTCCACCGACATCGCTTTGATCATGGAGATCATGCCGCCCTTGGTCGCGGCGTAATGCTCCCCGCGCGGCGCCGCCTCGATCGCCGCGAGCGAGGCGGTGCCGACCAGCACGCCACCGCCGCCGCGCGCGACCATGTGCCGTGCGGCGGTGCGGAAGGTGTAGAACGCGCCGTGCAGATTGACCCGCAGCACGCGGTTCCATTCCTCCGTCGCCATGTCCAGAAAGGATTTCTGGCCGCGACCGGAAACCCCGGCATTGGCGAAGCAGCCATCGACCCGGCCGAACGCATCGAGGGTTTTGGCAAAGGCGGTTTCCACCGCCGCCTCGTCGCCGACGTCGCATTGCAGCGCGACGATCTTCCGTCCGGTCTTGTCCAGCTGCGCCTTGGCGGCGGCGTTCTTGTCCGCGTTGGTGCCCCAGATGGCGATGTCCGCCCCGGCCTGGGCGATGGCTTCCGCCATGCCGAGCCCGATGCCGCTGTTGCCGCCGGTTACCAGGGCAACTTTCCCGGTCAGGTCGAAAGGTTGGTAGGCCATGATCTTGCTCCGTTATTGTCCGATGCTGATTATCTCGCGCCTGGCGAGATCGGCGATTTCGGCGTCGCTGTAGCCATGTTCGCGCAGCACCGAAGCCGTGTGTTCGCCCAGTGCCGGCGCATGGGCGCGCGGCGTCGCGTTGATGATCGGCGGCAGGCCGATGATGTTGGGCACCGGCACGGGCTGCGGCACATGCGGCACGTTCAGCCAGGCGATCGCGTCGATCGCGTTCACCTGCTCGGTGTGCAGGAACTCGGCGTAGCTGTTCAGCCGCTCATGCATGATCCGCGCGTTGGTCAGCCGCTCGGCCAGGTCCACGAACTTCAACGCGGCGATCACCGGACGGATGATGGCGAGCAACGTCTCCTGATTGTCCCAGCGCGCGTCGCGGTCGATGAAGCGCGGATCGTCGACCAGCTCGGGCGTGCCGATCGCCTCGCACAGCGCCACCCATTCGTTCGGGCGCACCACGGTGATGTTGACCGCGGCATCGGCGGCGTAGAACACGCCGGAGGGTGCCGCGCCGGGAATGACCCCGCCGCCTTCCAGATAGCTTCCCATCATCCGCACCGCCTGCAAGCCGGCGCCGGCTTGCAGCAGACTCGCCTCGATGCGCCGGCCGTGCGGCTCGTCGCGCCGTGCATAGAGCGCCGCCGAGACCGCCTGGAACGCATAGAGCGCGCAGCTCATGTCGATCGGTATGATCGGGACACGGTGCGGGATGCCGTCCTCGCCCTTGTTCTCTGCCATCAGCCCGGTATAGGCCTGCAGCACCGGGTCCATCGCCGGGCGCTCGGCGAACGGGCCGGTCTGGCCGAAGCCGGAGATCGACAGGTAGATGATCCTGGGTTCTCGGGCGGCGACGGCATCGTAGCCGAAGCCCAGCCGCGCGATCACGCCCGGGCGGAAGCCCTCGATGAACACGTCCGCGTCCTGGATCAGCCGCCACAGCACCGCCTTGCCCTCGTCGGACTTCAGATCGATCGCCACGCTGCGCTTGCCGATATTGGCCGGGATCGAATAGGCGGTGTTGTCGCCGTAGACCCGGCCGAGGATGCGACTCCAGTCTCCGCCCCCGGTGGGTTCCACCTTGATCACGTCGGCGCCGTTCTGTGCCAGCAACATGGCGCAGTACGGCCCGGCGATGCCCTGGCTCAGATCGACCACCTTCAGGCCGGCGAACGGTGCGTCGTAGCTCATGGGCGCAGTCCTCCTTCGTTCCGCTCGCAACATCCGTCGACGCCGCGCGCCCTTTTGCTCGCCGTTCGGTCCCGCGAACGGCGAGCCTATCCACGGGGTGGGGCGATTGCAAAGCCCGTGTGGCCGGCTATCGTTGGCGGCAGGTGTTCTGGGTATGGGGGGAGAGAAACATGGGCAAGCGGATCGCTATTGTCGGCGCGGGTGCGGTGGGCGGCTATATCGGCAGTTTCCTGGCGCATGGCGGGCATGATGTCACCCTGGTCGATCCCTGGCCCGAACATGTGGAGGCGATCCGCGCCAATGGCATGGAGCTGTTCGGCATGTCGGACGCCGAGCGCCTGACGGTGAAGGTGCCGGCGATCCACCTGACGGAGGTGCAGAGTTTCGCCAAGCAGAAACCGATCGACATCGCGTTCGTCTCGGTGAAGTCCTACGACACCGAATGGGCGACGACGATGATCGCGCAGTACCTATCGGCCGATGGCTACATCGTCTCGGCGCAGAACTGCATCAACGAGCCGAAGGTGGCCTCGATCGTCGGCTGGGGCCGGACGGTCGGCTGCGTGGTCGGCGGCGGCATCGCGGTCGAGCTGTTCCAGCCCGGCCACATCCGCCGCAGCATGGCCAAGACCCGTGTGCATCCGGCGCTGCGCGTGGGCGAGGTGCATGGCCGTATCACGCGGCGGGTGGAGGAACTCGGCGAATTGCTGGACAGCGTCGATGCCACCGAGGTCACGTCCAATCTCTGGGGCGAGCGCTGGTCGAAGCTGTGCGTCAACGGCATGCGCAACGGCGTCTCCGCCGCCACCGGCCTGGGCGGCAACGAGCGCGACCGCCACGACGCGCTGCGCCGTTTCTGCATCAAGCTCGGCGGCGAGTCGGTGCGGGTCGGCCAGGCGCTCGGCTATGATTTCGATCACGTCGCCAACCTGGACGCCGAGCGCCTGGCGCAGGCGGGGGAGGGGAACAAGGCGGCGCTGGAGGAGATCGAGGCGGTGATGCTCGCCGGCACCAACGCCACCGCGCGCAGCGAGCTGCAACGTCCGTCCATGGCGCAGGACATGGCCAAGGGGCGGCGGACCGAGATCGAGCAGATGAACGGTTTCATCGCCCAGCAGGCGTTGGCCTGCGGCATCACCGCGCCGAGCCACGCGAAGCTGACCGAAATCGTCAAGCGGGTCGAACGTGGGGTAGTTCCGGCGGCGCCGCAAAACCTTCTCTGAAGTCGCTTACGAACCGGTCCAGCTTGGCGCGCGCTTGGCCAGGAACGCATCCATTCCCTCGCGGAAGTCGTTGCTGGTATAGCACATCACGATCAGGTCCTCGTCCTCGACCTGCGCCGCGCGTTCGCCCAGCCGGCGCAGCGCCTCCTTGGTGACGCGCAAGGTCAGCGGGGCGTGCGACGCCACCAGCCGGGCCAGTTCGTCGGCGCGCGCCGCCAGGGAGGCGGCATCGGGCAGCACCTCGCTCCACAGGCCGACGGCGCGTGCCTCCTCGGCGTCCACCAGCCGCGCGGTGAAGATGATCTCCTTCACTCGCGCCGGGCCGAGCAGGGCGGAAAGCCGGGCGTAGTTGCCTATCGACAGGCAGTTGCCCAGCGTGCGCGCGATCGGGAAGCCGAAGCGGGCGTTGGCGCTGGCGATGCGGATGTCGCAGCAGGCGGCGATGGCCGCGCCGCCGCCGGTGCAGGCGCCGGCGATGGCGGCGATGGTCGGCACGCCGCAGCGCTCCAGCGCGCCCAGCACGCGGTCGATCCGTGCCTCGTAGGCGATGCCGTCCTCGGGGGAGCTGAAGGCGCGGAACTGGGCAATGTCGGTGCCCGCGGCGAAGGCCTTCTCGCCGGCGCCGGTGATGACCAGCGCGCGCACCGCTCGCTCCCGGTCGATTTCGCCGCAGATTTCCGCCAGCCGCTCGTACATCGGGAAGGTGAGGGCATTGCGTGCCTGCGGGCGGTTGAACGTGACGTGGCCGATGCCGTCACGCACGTCGTAGAGCAGTTCGTCGGTCATGGGATGTCCTGTCCGCTGTATCGCCGGCACGGTAACCGCCTGGCTCGCGCCGGCCAATCTGCGCCTTGATAGCGTTCTCATCGCCCCGTCGGCTGTGCAGGGCGGGGTTGCCCGCGGGCTGTTGCTGGGCACGACGTTTGCTCTTAGGCTCCGGCCGTTCGAATCTGGCGTCGCCATAGAGACCAGATCGTGGAGACAGAGACCGTAGCGCCTTGCCGCGAGACGGTCTTCGTGGCGTAGGAGAGGAGTTCGTCTTGCAGCCGACCGATATTCGTGATCCGGATTATTTTCATAAGGTTGTTGACTGCCAGTGGGCCTGTCCCGCCCATACGCCGGTTCCGGAATACATCCGGATGATTTCCGCCGGCCAGTACGCCGATGCCTATATGATAAACTGGAAATCCAACGTCTTCCCAGGCGTTCTGGGCCGAACCTGCGACCGCCCGTGCGAGCCCGCCTGTCGGCGTGGCCGGGTGGAGGAAGAGCCGGTCGCAATCTGCCGGCTGAAGCGTGTCGCCGCCGATTACAAGGGTGATATCGCCGACCGGCTGCCCAAGCCCGCCACTAGCCGCAACGGCAAGCGCGTAGCGTTGGTGGGTGCCGGCCCGGCATCACTGACGGTGGCACGCGACCTCGCTCCCATCGGCTACCATGTGACGGTGTTCGATTCGGAAGCCCGCGGCGGCGGCATGATCCGCAGCCAGATCCCGAAATTCCGGCTGCCCGAGCACGTCCTGGACGAAGAAGTCGGCTACATCCTCGGTCTTGGGATCGAGACGCGCTTCGGCACCCGGGTCGAGAGCATGAAAGGGCTGCTGGACGAAGGCTACGATGCCGTGTTCGTCGGCTCCGGCGCCCCGCGCGGCCGCGATCTCGACATTCCCGGGCGCAAGGAAGCCGCCGCCAACATCCATCTCGGCATCGACTGGCTGTCCTCGGTCTCGTTCGGTCATATCGAGAGCATCGGCAAGCGCGTGATCGTGCTGGGCGGCGGCAATACCGCCATGGATTGCTGCCGTTCCTCCCGCCGTCTGGGCGGCGAGGACGTGAAGGTGGTGGTCCGCAGCGGCTTCGAGGAGATGAAGGCGTCCCCCTGGGAGAAGGAGGACGCGATCCATGAGGACATTCCGATCCTCAATTACATGGTACCCAAGGAATTCCTGCACCAGGACGGTCGCCTGACCGGCATGCTGTTCGAGAAGGTGCATGCCAAGTACGATGAGAAGGGACGCCGCCAACTGGTCCCGACCGGCGAGCCAGATGTGCGTCTGGAGGCCGACGACGTGCTGGTCGCGGTCGGCCAGGAGAATTCCTTTCCGTGGATCGAGACGGATATCGGGATCACGTTCGACCGCTGGGGCATGCCTGTCGTCGATGAGACCACCTTTCAGTCGACGCACCCGAAGGTCTTCTTCGGCGGCGATGCGGCATTCGGCCCGAAGAACATCATCTGGGCGGTGGCGCACGGCCATCAGGCGGCGATCTCCATCCACAAGCTGTGCCAGGGCGAGGACGTCAAGGACCGCCCACCGCCGATGACCACTCTGGTCAGCCAGAAGATGGGCATCCACGAATGGAGCTACGACAACGACGTCTCCAACGACCTTCGCTATAAGGTGCCGTTGCAGACGAAAGAGATCGCGCTCCGCGATATCAGGACGGAAGTCGAACTCGGCTACGATGAGCAACTCGCGTTCAAGGAAGCCCAGCGCTGCCTGAACTGCGACGTGCAGACCGTGTTCAGCGAGCGGCTGTGCATCGAGTGCGACGCCTGCGTCGACATCTGCCCGATGGACTGCATCACCTTCACCGCCAACGGCGAGGAGGCGGACCTGCGCGGGCGCCTCAGCGCGCCGGCCGATAACCTGACGCAGGACATCTATGTCTCGGGCGAGCTGAAGACCGGGCGTATCATGGCCAAGGACGAGGATGTCTGCCTGCACTGCGGCCTGTGCGCCGAGCGCTGCCCCACCGGGGCCTGGGACATGCAGCGGTTCATCCTGGAAATGACAATGGCAGGTACATCATGTCAGTCCAAAGCCCGATCAGCAGCGTAAACGACTTCGTCGTCCGCTTCGCCAACGTCAACGGCTCCGGTTCGGCGAGCGCCAACGAACTGTTCGCCCGCGCGGTC
>PKWQ01000274.1 GCA_003133265.1 Acetobacteraceae bacterium | reverse complement strand
TGGAGCCGATCGGGCCGAGGTCGGGCAGGCGTAGCAGCGCGCCGTGGTTCTCCAGCATATAGCCGCGCGCGGAGCCGTCGGGCAGGGCGACGCGGTAGCGGATGCCGCGCGGGATCACCGCGATCTCGCCGGGGGCGACCAGCAGGCGGCCCAGTTCGGTGGCGATGTCGAGTCGGCCCTGTTGCGGCACGATCAATTGTTCGCCGTCGGCGTTCCAGAACACCCGCTGCATCGAGCGGTTGGCGCGGTAGATGTGCACGCAGACCCCGGCATCCGGCGCGGCCTGATTGGCCACCAGGGTGTAGAGCCCGGCGAGGAAATCCGCCGGCGCGTCGCCGATCGGGAGAGGGTCCCAGCGCAGCCGGTTCGGCGTCGGTTCGGCCAGCCTGGGGCAGAGCGTGCCGTTGTCGATCCGCCGGTACGGCGGATGATCGGCCGAGGGCCGGATGCGGTAGAGCCAGCCTCGCCGGTTCTCCCGCCGCGGCATGGTGAAGGACGTGCCGGTGATGACCTCGGCATACAGGCCGTACGGGACATGCTGGGGCGAATTCTGGCCGACCGGCAGGGCGCCCGGCAGGGCCTCGGTGGCGAATTCGTTGCCGAAACCAGATAGATACGCTGGCTGTTCGCTCATTTTACCCTCTTTGGAACCGACAGGGAGACATGGAAGCACCCATCGCGGGCGGGGCTGGCGTGGGAAGGTACATTGATGTTGGTGGAAACCGTATCAGAAAGACGGTTGCCGCACAGCCCGCCGCTCGTTTTTGCCGGGATGGCGGCGGCACGGCCCGCGACCGGTCGAAACTTTCCGTTGCCTCCGTCCCGGGCAGGTGGATATGGATGGGTATCGGCAGAGATGCGGCGATGATTGTAAAAAGCCGTCTAGACGTTTCGCCGGAACAGTTGCAATATATAGGATCATAACGAACTTCCGAGGACGGTTACCGATGAAACGCAAGTCGAAGAACGAAACGATCGAGGCTCAGGGATCCGTGGACGCGTTCCGGCTGGAGGAGTTTTTGCCGTACCGCCTGTCGGTCGCGGCGAACCGCGTGTCCCGGCTGTTTGCCCGGCGCTATTCGGATAGCTTCGGCCTGTCCATTCCCGAATGGCGCGTGCTGGCGGTGGTGGGGCGTTATGGCACCGTTTCGCCGAGCGCGGTCGGTACCTGGACCGCGATGGACAAGGTGAAGGTCAGCCGCGCGGCCGCCAGCCTGGTCAGTCGCGGGCTGGTGAAACAAGCCCAGGACCCGAACGACGGGCGCGGGCGGTTGCTGAGCATGACCCGCAAGGGCGCGAGCGTGCATAGCGGCGTGATGCCGCTCGCCCGCGATCTGGAGACGCAGCTGGCCGAGGGGCTGAGCAAGCAGGAATGGACGGTGCTGAACAAGGCGCTGGTCAAGCTCACCGCCCACATCGTCGAAGCCGAAGGCGCGGACGCCGCCGGCGGCCCGGACTAAGCGATCAGCCCAAGCGATCAACCCTGTATCGAGAAGCCGCCATCCACCGGGATGGCGGCGCCGGTGATGAAGTCCGAGGCCGGCGAGGCAAGGAACGCGGCGATGCCGGCCAGATCGTCCGGTACGCCCCAGCGTCCCGCCGGCGTGCGGCCCAGTTGGCGCTCGTAGAGCCCCTCCACCTGGGCGCGCGCGGCGTTGGTCAGGTCGGTCTCGATCCAGCCCGGCAGCACCGCGTTGACCTGGATGTTGTCTTGCGCCCAGGCAGTGGCCAGCGAGCGGCCGAGTTGCACGATGCCCCCCTTGCTGGAGGCATAGGGTGAGGCGTAGGCGGTGCCGAACAGCGACATCATCGACCCGGTATTGATGATCTTGCCGCCGCCCTGGCGCTTCATCGGCTCGTAGACCGCCTTCGAGCACAGGAACGCGCTGGTCAGGTTGGTATCCATCACCGCATGCCACTCGGCTTCGGTGAGGTCCTCCGGGCGCTTGCGGACCGACATGCCGGCATTGTTCACCAGGATGTCCACCCGGCCGAACAAGGCGAGCGTGTCGGCCACCAGCTTCAGGCACTGATCCCCCTTGCTGACATCGACCGCGACGAACTCCGCGCGCACGCCCATCGCGCGCAGCGTCGCCAGCGCGGTTTCGGCCTTCGCGGCGTTGCGCCCGGCGACGACGATGGCAGCGCCGATCGACGCCATGCCCTTCGCCATGCCGAGCCCGATGCCGCCGTTGCCGCCGGTAACGATGGCCACCTTGCCGGATATGTCGAACAGCTTCATGGACGGGGCTCCCTTGCCTGGTAGCCCCGACTATGCCCGCCCGGCGCGCCGAGGCAAGCCGTCCCGTTACTTACTTTCCGCCAGATGGTCGAAATTGTGCGCGTAGGTACCCAGACCCATGGTCTGCGAGCGCAGTTCGATGATCAGGTCGTGCAGTTCCGATTCCGGCACCAACGCCTCCACATCGTCCCAGCCGGGCCAGTCGGGCCGTTCCGCGTAGCCCAATATCTGTCCGCGCCGGCCGGTCAGCAGGCGCTGGGCGCGGGCGGTGTAGTCGTTCGGCACGCTGATGGTCACGCGGTCGATCGGTTCCAGCAGCACCGGATCGGCTTTGGCCAGCCCCTCGGTCATCGCCATCCGGGTCGCGCTCTTGAACGCCATGTCGGAGCTGTCGACGGTGTGGAACGTGCCGTCCACCAGCGTGACGGAGATGTCAACCACGGGATAGCCGAACGGCCCCTTGCGCGCCGCTTCCTCCGCGGCTTCGCCGACGGCGGGGATGTATTGCCGCGGCACCGCGCCGCCGACGATCCTGTCGTTGAACTGGAAACCTTCGCCACGGGCGCGTGGGGCGATGTCCAGCTTCACGTCGGCGAACTGGCCGTGCCCACCGGTCTGACGCTTCAGCCGCGCGTGCTCCTGCACGGCGCGGCGGATAGTTTCCTTGTAGGCGACGGAGGGTTTGGCAACGGTCAGTTTCAGCCCATGGTTGCGCGACAGCCGTTCCACCACCGCGTTGAGATGGATTTCACCCTGGCCGCGCAGCACGGTTTCGCCGGTATCGGTATCGTGGACAACACTAAGCGCCGGGTCTTCCTCGGTCAGTTTCGTCAGCGCGCCGGAAAGCTTCACGTCGTCCTTGCGGTCGGTGGTGGCGATGGCGAGCGCGTAGACCGGGGCGGGGGCGGCGGGGAAGGGCAGGGCGTCCGCCGCCGACCCGGTGGAGATTGTTGCCGCCGTGGCGATGCCATCGAGCCGGCCAAGGGCGACAAGCTCGCCTTCCACCGCTTCCGCGACCTTGACCGCATCGCTGCCGGGCATGCGGTAGATGCCGCCGAGCCGCGTGCCGTCCAGCATGGCACCGTCCTTGATCGTGCCGCGCCAGATGCGGGCATAGGACAGCTTGCCGGTGTGGCCGGCGTAGACGGTCTTGAACACCTGCGCCAGCGGCGGGCCATTCGCGGCGATGGCGCGGCGTTCGGCGGTCTCGCGCGGATCGGGCGTGTCGTGGCGCAACGCCTTCCACAGCCGGCGCACGCCGTTGGCGTTCTCGGCCGAGCCCAGCAATACCTCGATCACCGCGCCGGCAGCCAAGTCCTTGTGCAGGTCGCGGTAGATCTCCTGGGTGCTGGGCACGACATCCTCCAGGATTTTTTCCATCAGGGCGTCGTCGCGATCGGCCAGCACCTCCATCAGCGCCGCGCGCGCCTCCTGCTCGCGGTCGCGCATGTCGGAAGGGAGTTGAATAAGTTCGGACGGTTGGCCCTTGCGGTAGCGATAGGCGCGCTCGGAAACCACATCGACGTAGCCGGTGATCTGGTTCGCCGCGCGGATCGGCACCTGGCGCAGCACCAGCGGCGGTTTGGTGTAGGCTTGCAGCGCCTCCATGGTGTCGCGCACGCGCCCGTCCAGGGTGTCGATGCGGTTGACGAATACGATGTGCGGCACGCCGAGATCGGCGAGCAGCTTCAGCATCGGCGCGGCGGTCGGCGCGCGGGCGGGCGTGGGTTCGCAGACCAGCACCGCCAGATCGACTACGGCCAGCGCCGCCGCGGCCTCATGCGCGAATTCGATCGAACCGGGACAGTCGAGGATGGACCAGGCATCGCCGAGATAGGTGCAATGGCCGAGCCGCAGCTCGGTGCTCATTGGTCGGTTGCGGGGGTCGGCGGGTCGGCGGATTGGGGCTCCGGCGGCTTCCATCAGCGCGTCGAACAGCGTGGACTTGCCACTGCCGTACGGGCCGACGAGCGCGACGGAGCGGGGTTTTCTGCCTTGTTGTGGGGTTCCTGACATGGCGCACCTCCTGGCGACCGGATAGCCCGGCCGGTTGCGGCGCCACGGGCAGGCTGTCCCGTCCCCGGTGCCTAGCTGCACCGATGTTAGCGAAGTTCTGGCCGCTGGGTAGTCTAATATGAAGGTTTAGTACCAGTGGAAACCGCGACGGCATGACGCTGCCGGCATCTGTATCGGGTATCACAGATATGCGGCGGACAGCGCGGCGACGAGTCCGGTGTCGATCAGTTCCCGCGCGCTGCCCTCGCGCACCACCTTGCCCTGGCGCAGCACGTAGCCGTGGGTCGATACTTTCAGTGCCAGCTTGGCCATCTGCTCGGCCAGCAGCACGGTGGTGCCGTGCTCGCGGCAGCTTTCGGTGATGAAGGCGTAGATCTCGCGCACGATGATCGGCGCCAGCCCGAGCGATGGTTCGTCGAGCAGCAAATAGGGCGGCGTGCAGATCGTAGCGGCTGAGACGATCAGCATCTGCTGCTGGCCGCCGGACAATAGCCCCGCCTGGGCGCGGCGGCGTTCCTGCAAGACCGAGAAATTCGCGTAGACCTGGGCGATGGCGCGCGGCCAGGGGGTGGCGCGGCGGCCGAAGCGCCAGGCCAGTTCCAAATTCTCCTCGACCGCGAGCTGGCGGAAGATGCGCCGTCCTTCCATCGCGTGCGCGATGCCCAGCGCGGCGCGCTGCTGGGTGGGCACGCGGGTGATGTCTCTGCCGTCCAGCAAAATCTGCCCGGAGCGCACCGGGGCAAGGCCGGAGATGGCGCGCAGCAACGAGGACTTGCCGGCCCCGTTGGCGCCGACGATGGCGGTGATGGCGCCCTGCTGCGGGCTTAATGACACGCCGCGAATTGCTTCCACCGCGCCGTAGCTCACCACGAGATCGCGGATTTCAAGCATCGTCGTCCTCGCTGGTGCCGAGATAGGACGCGATCACCCGTGGATCGCCACGCATGCCCGCGACATCGCCGCGATAGATCACCTCGCCGCCGTCCAGCACCACCACGTCGTCCACCAGATCGGCGACGAAATCCATGTGGTGCTCGATCAGCAGCACCATCAGCCCGGCCTGCTTCATGCCGCGAATCATCCGCGCCAGCGGGCCGATCTCGCTTTCCGACAGGCCTGCGGCGGGTTCGTCCAGCAGCACCGCCTTCGGGTTGGCGAGCAGCGCGCGGCCCACTTCCACCAGCCGGCGATAGCCGTACGGCAGGCTTTCCATCGTGCGGTCGGCCACGTCGGCGATGCCTGCGAGCGCGATCACCGCGTTGACCTGGCGCAGCCGCGCGGCCTCCTCCGCGATCGCCGAGGGCAGATTGAGCGCGGCGGCGACGCCGCTTTGCGCCAGCCGGCAATGCGCGCCGAGCAGCAGGTTCTCCCGCACCGTGAAGCTTGGCACCAATCGCGGGTCCTGGAAGGTGCGCACCAGCCCGAGTTCGGCGATGCGATGGTCCTCCATCCCGGTGATGTCGCGGCCGAAGAAGCGCACGCTGCCCTCGGTCGGCGTGTAGATGCCGCTGATGACGTTGATCAGCGTGGATTTGCCGGAGCCGTTGGGGCCGATCAGCGCGGTGATGCGTCCGGGGTGCAGGCGGGCACTGACGCGGTTGACGGCGACCAGGCCGCCGAAGCGCAGCGTGACCGCGTCCACCTCCAGCCCGGCATCCGCGCCGGAGATGTCCGCTGGCGTGATCGCCGCCGTCTGTTCGGTTCCGGCCCGGCGCAGCGCGCGCGGCTTGATGAAGCGCGGCGGGTCGAACGCCAGCCCGGCGATGCCGCGCGGCAGCACGGTCAGGCTGAAGGCCAGGATGACGCCGTAGACGATGAACTGGTACTGGGCGAAGACCTGCAACTTCTCCGGCAGGAAGGTGAACAGGGTGGCGCTGAGGATCTGTCCGGCCATCGAACCCAGTCCGCCGACCACGGTGGTTACCAGCACCTCGATCGAGCGCGGCAGGTCGAAGCTGTCCGGGCCGAGATAGCCGACCAGATGCGCGTAGAACGCCCCGGCCAGCCCGGCCAGCGCGCCGGAGATGGTGTAGGCCAGCCGCTTGGTGCCGGCACGCGGAAT
This sequence comes from Acetobacteraceae bacterium, assembly GCA_003133265.1. GTDB lineage: Bacteria > Pseudomonadota > Alphaproteobacteria > Acetobacterales > Acetobacteraceae > PALSA-911. The sequence goes on along the minus strand of PKWQ01000274.1, from coordinate 1,077 downwards.
GCCGAGGCTGCCGGCGGCGAGTTCGCTGGCGTGGATGGCGTAGAAGGCGCGGCCGTAACGGCTCTGGATGAAATTATGGATCAGCCACATCGTCGCGGCGGTGGCCGCCAGCACGACGCGGAAATAGCCGACCGCATCCAGTTTCAGCCCGAGCACGGTCAGCGTGCGCAGCGTGGTGGAGGGCACGCCCGACAGGCCCATGGCGCCGCCGGTGACATCGTTCCATTCGCGCGCGACCTCGCGGAAGATCAGGCCGAACGCCAGCGTCATCATCGCCAGATAGAACTCGCGCAGCCGTCCCGCCGGATACGACAGCAGGAAACCAGTTAGTGCCGCCACCAGCGCGGCGAGCGGCACAGCGGCCAGGAAGGGCAGCCCGGCCTGCTTCATCAACAGCGCCGAGGCATAGGCGCCCATGCCGAAGAAGCCGGCGTGGCCGAGCGAGATCTGCCCGGCGATGCCGGTCAGCAGGTTCATGCTCTGCGCCAGCAGGATGTTGATCAGCAGGAAGGTCAGGATTTGCAGCGTGCCGCCGCTCATCGACGAGGCGGCCACGGCAAACACCAGCAGCAACGCCAGGATGAACGCCGGATGCACCACCAGCGCGGTGAGCAGGGTGCGGAGCCGGCTCACGCTCATGCCTTGACGATCTCCCGCTCGCCGAACAGGCCCTGCGGCCGGAACAGCAGGAAGACGAGTGCGATCACGTAAGCCAGCCAGCTTTCAATGCCGCTGCCGAGCAGCGGCCCCCAGTAGAATTCACCGATCTTTTCGCCGATGCCGATGATTAGCCCGCCGATGATGGCGCCGGGGATCGAGGTGAAGCCGCCGAGGATCAGTACCGGCAGCGCCTTCAACGCGATGATCTGCAGCGAGAACGACACCTCGGAGCGCGCGCCCCACATGATGCCGGTGACCAGGGCGACGATGCCGGCGGCAAACCACACCACCACCCAGATCTGCTCCAGCGAAATGCCGACCGACAGCGCCGCCTTATGGCTATCGGCGACGGCGCGTAGCGCACGGCCGATCCGGGTCTTTTGGAAGAACACCGCGAGCACAACGACCATCAGCGAT
>PKWQ01000410.1:676-18188 GCA_003133265.1 Acetobacteraceae bacterium | reverse complement strand
ATCATCAGCGAGCGCGATGTGATGTACGCGCTGGCGGTGCATGGTGCGCGGACGCTGGAAATGACCGCCGCGAAACTGATGACGCCGGAACCGCGTACCGTGCTGCGCCGCACCACGGTGGCGGAGGCGACAGCGATCATCACCGAAAGCCGGTTCCGTCATCTGCCGGTGGTGGAGGGTGGTGTGCTGGTCGGCATTGTCAGCATCGGCGACGTGGTCAAGGCGCGGATCATGCAGCAGGAGTACGAGGTGGACAGCCTGAAGGCCTATGTCGCCTCCAGCGGCTGATCGCGCCTGACTATAGCTGGGCGGTTATTTGTCGCTCCATGGCGGGGCGCCCATGTCCATGTCCCGTTCCGGGACGGTCGCGCCGGCGACGGCGCCGATACCGCCGCCGATCAGGCCGCCCACCACAACGCCGATGGGGCCGCCGAGCAGGCCAATGGTCGCCCCGGTCGCGGCGCCGGCGGCAGCGCCCCCTTGTACCCGGTCGCTTGTGTCGGTGCCGCAGGCCGCAAGCAGCACCAGCGTGCCGATGGTGGCGGCTTTGACGATCATTCGCATCTTCGCTCTTCCTTCCTGCGCGCCCGATCGCGGAACTGGCGAATGGGGCGTCGTCGGCAACTGATCCTGTTTGTACGGCAGGAATGCGGCGGTCCAGATGATTCTACCGCGAGCGCCACGGAACAGCCGGCGGCGCGTCCTACCAGGTGGCGAACATGATTACGACCGCAGCCGCCATCGTCAGCGTGCATAGCCAACCCATCGCCCAGAGCGGGCGGGGCAGGGTGAACTGCCCCATCACTTTCGGCTGCATCCCCATCACCATCATCACCACCATCAGCGGCACCGCCACGACGCCGTTGACGACGGCGGCCCAGAACAGCGCCTTGATCGGATCGATATGCACGAAATTGATGCCCACACCGACCAGCGTGGCGACGGCGATGGTGCCATAGAACGCCTTCGCGTCCAGCGGCTGGCGGCCCAGCCCGGTGGTCCAGCCCAGCGCCTCGCCCAGCGCATAGGCGGCCGAGCCGGCCAGCACCGGCACGGCGAGCAGGCCGGTGCCGATGATGCCGGCGGCGAACACGGCGAAGGTGAACACTCCGGCGATCGGGCGCAGCGCCTCGGCCGCCTGTGCCGAGGTCTGGATGTCGGTGATGCCGTGGGCATGCAGGGTCGCGGCGGTGGTGATGATGATGAACAGGCTGATCAGGTTGGACAGGCCCATGCCGGTATAGGTGTCGAACCGCATGCGCCGGATCGCGGCGGGTGCCTGGCGGGGCGATTCGATCAGCGATTGCTCGTCGGGATCGACGCGGGTGTCCTCCGCTTCCTGCGAGGACTGCCAGAAAAAGCAGTACGGGGTGATGGTGGTGCCGAGCACCGCGACGATCGAGACGATGTAATCCTTCTGCCAGGAAAAACTCGGCAGGAACGTGTTGCGCGCCACCTCGCCCCAGGGCACGTCGACCACCAGCACCGTGGCGACGTAGGCGAACAGCGACAGGGTCGTCCATTTCAGCACCGACACATAACGGGCATAGCTGGAGAAGATTTCGAGCAGTATGCAGCCGGCGGCGAACAGCACGACGTAAAGATGGGCCGGCCCGCCGATCAGCAGTCGCAATGCCGCGCCCATGGCGCCCAGGTCGGCGCCGAGATTGATGACGTTGGCGACAACCAGCAGGAAGACGATCGCCCGCAGCAGCCAGGGGGAATAATGCGCGCGGACATTGCTGGCGATCCCCAGGCCGGTGACCCTGCCGATGCGGGCGCTGATCTCCTGGATCGCCGCCATCAGCGGGAAGCTGAACAGCATGACCCAACCCATGGAGTAGCCGAACTGCGCGCCGACCTGGGAATAGGTGGCGATGCCGCTCGGGTCGTCGTCCGACGCGCCGGTGATCAGCCCCGGGCCGAGTTGGGCCAGCAGTCCCTTGTGGAGCTTGCCCGGTTGCGCGTGCGCCAGCGCGATCCGTCCGGCAAGCATGTGGGAATGTCTGTGCGGTTTAGCGTGGTGGTGCGGTTTATTGGTATGAGGCTTGTGCATGGGACCCGATACTGAATGAGGAAACCGGTTGTGAGCCGGCAAAGGATTTCGGACACTAGGCTATTGCGCATCTGGGCCGGTGAATTTTACTGGCCAGGGAGGAACCGATCGTGGAACCAGACCTGCTCACCTATTCGCCCATCCTGCAACGCCCGCCGCTGCGCTGGCCCAACGGCGCGCGGGTCGCGCTCTGGGTGGTGCCGAATGTCGAGCATTACGAGTATCTGCCCAAGTTCGTCCGCACCCGCGACCCCTGGCCGCGCTCGCCCGCCCCCGACGTGCTCGGCTACTCCCAGCGCGATTACGGCAACCGGGTCGGGCTGTGGCGGCTGTTCGGGCTGACCGACGAGCTGGGTATTCCCTGCACCGTCAGTCTGTCGATGGCCGTGATCCAGCACTACCCGGCGATCCTGGAGGCGATGGAGAAACGCGGCTGGGAGTTCCTGTCGCACGGCATCTACAACACCCGCTACCACTGGAATTTCTCCCCCGAGGAGGAACTGGCGGCGATGCAGGAATCCCGGGAGATCCACCGCCGCCTGACCGGGCGCGAACAGGCGGGCTGGTTCAGCCCGGCGATCACCAACACGCTGAACACCTTCGACCTCGCCGCCCGGGCCGGCTTCACCTACACCGCCGACCTGTATCACGACGACCAGCCGTTCCCGCTGAACGTGAAGGCCGGCCGGCTGCTCTCGGTGCCCTATTCGATCGATCTCAACGACGTGATCCTGCATCGGCGCGGCGAGGAGATCGAGGAGTTCGCCCGCCAGATCCGTGACCATTTCGACACGGTCTACGCCGAGGGGGCGGAGCAGGGGCGGGTGATGTGCATCGCGCTGCATCCGTTCTGGGTCGGTCAGCCGCACCGCATCCGCGCCTTCCGCCGGGCGATGGAATATATCCTGGGCCATCCCGGCGTCTGGGTTACCACCGGCGAGAAGATCGCCGACTGGTTCAACACCAACCATCTGGGCGCGATCGACGCGCATCTGGCGGCGCGGGAGGCGGCAAATGGCTGACGGCCAGGACAATCCATACATTCCGGCGAAAATCCCCCCCGTGGGCGAGGTGCGCGAGCCGGGAATGGACCACGCGCACTACCCGTTCCGCCCGTTGCCCGACGCGCCCCGGTTCGCCTGGCCGAACGGCGCGCGGATCGCGCTCACCGTGACGGTGGTGCTCGATCACTGGGAAGTGACGCCGCCCGCCGGGGCGAATCGCGATCCGCGAATCATCTCGCCGCTGGGCAATTTCTTCCCGGACTGGCTGACCTGGAGCCAGCGCCAATACGGCAACCGGGTCGGCATCTTCCGCGTCCTGGATGTGCTGGACCGTTTCGGTGTGACACCCAGCGTGGCGCTGGGGGCGGAGGCCGCGCGACGCTATCCGGAACTGGTCGACGAATGCGCCCGTCGCGGCGCCTGCTTCCTGGCGCACGGCACGCATGCCACGCGCCGCATCACCGCGGAGATGAGCGAACCGGAAGAACGCGCCTTCATCGCCGAAAGCCGCGCCGCGGTGCATGAAGCGACCGGCACTGAGGCAATCGGCTGGTGCGGACAGGATTTCAACGAATCCGCCCGCACGCCGGCGCTGCTGACCGAGGCCGGGTTCGCCTACACCACCGACTGGGCGAACGACGACCGGCCCTATCTGCTGGGTCCGTATGGCGGCAAGCATCTGCTGGCGCTGCCGCCGCAGCCGGAATGGAACGATCTGGAGTGCATGTGGCTGCGCCGGGTCACCCCGCCGGTATGGGCGGACGGCATCGCGGAGGGCTTTTCCTACCTGCATCACGAAGGCGGCGCGGTGTTCAATCTGACGCTGCATCCCTTCGTCGCTGGTCAGGCGCACCGCATCCGCTATCTGGCCGACGCGCTGTCGCGGATACTCGGGCGGTCCGGCACCTGGCGGGCAACCACCGATCAGGTGGCCCGGCACGCGGCGGCGCAGTTATAAATAGTCGCAACGGAAATACGGGAGCAGTTTCATGCAGGCGCGGATCGATCTTCTCAAGACACCCTCCTGGCTCTCCGAGTTCCGCAGCTTCATCATGCGGGGCAGCGTGGTCGATCTGGCGGTCGGCATCATCATCGGCGTGGCCTTCACCGGCGTGGTGAACAGCCTGGTCAAGGACATCTTCAACCCGATCGTCGGCCTGCTGATCGGCGGCATCGACTTCGCCAACCTGTTTATCGCGCTGAACGGCCAGCACTATGCCTCGCTGGATGCGGCGAAGCAGGCCGGCGCGGCGACAGTGAATATCGGCCTGTTCATCAATGCCATCATCCAGTTCCTGATCGTCGGCTTGGCGATCTTCTGGACGGTGAGGGTTCTGGCCAAGCTGCGGCTCGCCGCGCACACGTCGCCGCCGTCGCCGCCGTCGCCGACCGAGACGCTGCTGATCGAAATCCGCGACATCCTCAAATCCAGGGGCTGAGCACACCTTCGCCGGTTCGGCACCACCGCCCAGGCACGCTCGCCGGCCGGCGCGACCCGCTGTATGGTCCGGCCGCGAACAACTCCCCCGAAAATCACTCCAAGGACATCCCCGACATGCGCCCATCCGGCCGCGCCCCCGACGCGCTGCGCCCCGTTTCCATGACCACCGGCTTCTCGCATCACGCCGAGGGCTCCTGCCTGATCCGCATGGGCGGCACCGAGGTGCTGTGCGCCGCCAGCGTGGAGGGGCGGGTGCCGCCGTTCATGCGCGGCTCCGGCCTGGGCTGGGTAACGGCCGAATACGGCATGCTGCCGCGTGCGACGCACACGCGCGGCGACCGGGAGGCGGCGCGGGGCAAGCAGTCCGGCCGCACGCAGGAGATCCAGCGCCTGATCGGCCGGTCCCTGCGCGCCGTGGTCGATCGCAAGGCGATGGGCGAGATGACGATCACGCTGGATTGCGACGTGCTGAACGCCGACGGCGGCACGCGGTGCGCGGCGATCACCGGAGCCTGGGTGGCGCTGGCGCTGGCGTTCAACCATTTGAAGAAGATGAACGTGATCGCCACCATCCCGCTGATCGGCCAGGTGGCGGCGGTGTCCTGCGGCATCGCCGAGGGCGCGGCGGTGCTCGATCTCGACTACGCCGAGGATTCGAATGCCGATGCCGACGCCAATTTCGTGCTGACCGACGCGGGCGGGATCGTCGAGATTCAGGCAACGGCGGAGAAGACCTCCTTCGCTGAAGCGCAATTCCTGGAACTGCTGGTCCTGGCACGCAAGGGCACCACCGAATTGTTCGCATTGCAGCGCGCGGCGCTTGCGGGCGCCTGATGGCGCGGAAGCTTCCTCCCGGCGCCAAGCTGGTCCTGGCGTCGCACAACAAGGGCAAGCTGCGCGAGATCGCCGATCTGCTGGCGCCGCGCGCGGTCAGCGTGGTTTCGGCCGGCGATCTCGGCTTGGCCGAGCCGATGGAGGATGCGCCGGATTTCGCCGGCAACGCCCGGATCAAGGCGCTGCTGGCGGCTCATGCCAGCGGTCTGCCGGCTTTGTCCGACGATTCCGGCTTCTGCGTCGCCGCCCTGGATGGCGCGCCGGGCGTGCTGTCGGCCCGCTGGGCGGGCGAGGCGAAGGATTTTTCCGTCGCCATGGCGCGGGTGTGGCGGGAGGTCGGTGGGGCCGACGACCGGCGTGCCTGGTTCGTCTGCGTGCTGTGCCTGGCGTGGCCGGACGGGCATACCGAGAGCTTTCTCGGCCGGGTGGATGGACAATTGGTCTGGCCGCCGCGTGGTACGCACGGCTTCGGCTACGATCCAATTTTTGTCCCCGCCGGGGGCATGCTGACCTTCGGCGAGATCGACGCGGCGGCCAAGCACGCGATCAGCCATCGCGCCAACGCCTTTGCCCAATTGCTGGCGTCATGCTTCGGCTGATTTTTCTGCTGGTTCTGCTGCTGGCCGCACCGGCGCACGCGCAGCCGCTGCCGCCGGCCGCACCGCTGCATCCGTCCGCCGCCTTCACCCCGCTGGGGCCGGAGCAGGCGCGCGGGGTGCTGGTCTGGCTGCACGGTTCCTACGACACCGACACGCAGCCGAGCCCACCGGAACCGGCCTGGGTGCGCCGCGCCGCGGATCGGGGCTACGACATCTGGCGCTTCGACCGCACGCCCGGCCACGATCCGCTGGCCGCCGGGGCGGAGAGTCTGGCGCGCGGGCTGACCGCGCTACGCCAGGGCGGCTATCGCCGGGTGATCGTCGCCGGGCATTCGCGCGGGGCCTGGATCGCGCTGTCGGCGCTGGCCCAACCGGGCCTGGTCGATGGCGTGGCGGCATTCTCCCCGGCGGCGCACGGCACCTCGCCGGCGCGGCGGGAGCAGGCGCTCGCCGATTTCTCCGCGCTGGTCCATGCCGCCGTGCATGCGCCGGAAACCCGCGTGGTCTACGCCTCGTTCGCCGACGATCCGTTGGGCCCCGGACCGGCGGCGCAGCTGGCCATGATGCGCGACGTGGCGGAGCATCGGGGGCTCAAGCTGCTGCCGATCGTCCAGCCCAAGGAGCCGACCGGCCACATGGGGGTCTATGAGCAGAAATTCGACCGGCTGTTCGGCGCGCTGGTGGTGCGCTTCCTCGACCCCGAGGCGAAGCGGATCGCGCCACGGCCGCGGGCTGCTTCCGGCAAGGCGCCGACATAGATCGCGCCGACCCCTCGTTTGCGCTGCCCGCCATCGCATATAGCCTTCAGTAATGGACACACTCGCCCTCTATATCCACTGGCCGTTCTGTCTGGCCAAGTGCCCGTACTGCGACTTCAACTCGCATGTGCGCGAGCGCATTCCGCAGGCGAGGTTCCGCGACGCGCTGCGCCGTGAGCTGGCGTGGGAGGCGGCGCGGCTTGGGCCACGCCGGCTCGGCTCGATCTTCTTCGGCGGCGGCACGCCGAGCCTGATGCAGCCGGAGACGGTCGCGGCACTGATCGAGGACGCGCGGACGCTGTTCGCCTGGGAGTCGGATATCGAGATCACGCTGGAGGCCAACCCGACCTCGGTGGAGGCCGGGCGGTTCGTCGAGTTCCGCGCCGCCGGGGTGAACCGGGTGTCGCTGGGTGTGCAGAGCCTGGAGGAAGCGGCGCTGCGCCGGCTCGGCCGGCAGCACTCGGCGGTTCAGGCGGTGGCGGCGCTGGAGATCGCCCGGCGGATTTTTCCGCGCATCTCCTTCGACCTGATCTATGCCCGCCCCGGCCAGACGCTGCCCGATTGGCGCGCCGAACTGCGCCGCGCGCTGGATCTCGCGGCAGACCATTTGTCGCTCTATCAGCTCACCATTGAGCCCGGCACCGTCTTCGAGGGCGCGTTCCGGCGTGGCGAGATCGTGCTGCCGGACGAAGACGCCGCCGCCGCGCTGTACGAGGCGACGGCGGAGGAAGCGGCGCGCTACGGCCTCGCGCCCTACGAGGTGTCCAACTACGCCGCCCCCGGGGCGGAGAGCCGGCACAACCTCGCTTATTGGCGCTACCGCGATTACGCCGGCATCGGGCCGGGCGCACATGGGCGGGTGAGCCTGAACGGCGAATTGCTTGCCACCCGCCGCCATCGCGCGCCGGAGCCGTGGGCCGAACGGGTGGAGCGCCACGGCCACGGCAGCACCAGTGAGGAACCTGTGCCGCAGACCGACCGGGCGCGGGAGATGCTGTTGATGGGTCTGCGCCTGACCGAGGGCGTGGACGAGCAGGCATTCGCCGCCCGCACCGGCATGGCGCTGGACGACGCGCTGGAGCCGGACGTGCTGGCCCAGGCGGTGGCCGAGGGCTACGTGGCCCGCGCCAGCGGACGGCTGGTCGCGCTGCCGGAGGGGCGGCTGCGGCTAGACTCGCTGCTGGCGGCGCTGGTGCGATAAGTAACCTACGATAAGATGGGCAATATGAACCAGTTGCCTGGCGTTCTTCTCCGCCGCTATTTCGGCTGCGGCAGCGCCCTGGCCAGTTCATCGACTTGCCAGCCGCCGGCACAGCCGACGTCGGAGCCGGCCAGCCTTGCGTGCAGGCAGGCCGCGAACCGGCGGCTGAACAGGGCGGCGCCGTCAGGGTTCAGATGGGCGAACTCGTCGCCGAAATACCGGTCCGGCCAGTCCGGCAGCACCGTGCCGACGACCGAGAAATTCTGATATAATGTCGTGAAATCAGCGAGATATGCGGTGAAATCGCGCGCGACGGCTGGGCGCACCTGCCGGGCCGTGGTCCGGTTCAGCGGCATGGCGACGAAATCCACCGCGATCCCGCGCACCGCCAGCAGCGCCAACATGCGGCGGAAATAATGGTCCTGCACCGGTAGCGGCACGAAGGCTCGCAGATTGCCCTCCGCCGCCACGGCGTCAGAGCCCGCCGCCGTGCCGAAGAAATATTGCCCACGCGCCGCGATCCCGGCACGCAGCGCCGCCCGGTTCTCCACCCAGCGCAGCAGCAGCCCGCCCTTGAGCAGGCTGGCGAATTGTACTGTTGGAAAATCAATGCTATAGAGCAGTGCGCGGACCCGCCACGGCAACCCGTCTGGATGCCTCGGGGCGATGATCGTGGCATCGCCCAGCCGCTCGGCGGTGCGCAGCACCTCGTCCAGCTCGGCGCGGTCGAGGAAGCCGAAGCGCACGGTCCGTTCCCAGAACAGGTCCGGCAGCACGAAATGCCCGGCATCCAGCGAGATCACCACCCGGCGCGGCGGCGTCGGGCAGGCCAGCGCGCGGCGCACGGCGCTGTAGGCCTCCACCGCCTCGCCGCCACCTACCGCGAGGTTGGTCGCCGGCACCCCGAGCAGGGCGGGGACGATGTCCACCGCCGCGCGGGAATCACCGACCACCAGCACCTCGCCGAGGTCGCAGCGTTCCAGCAACTGTCGCTTCGCGAGCCAGGACGGGTATTCCGGGTCGAGATAGGCGAGCTTCATCTGCGCCGCCCAGACCCAGGCAAGCCCGACCGTCGCGGCGGCGACAAGGCCGAGGATGGCGAGGTAGCGGGGCAGGGAGAGCATCGCGCTCAGAACTGGAAATACAGGAACGGCGTGACGTCGGGGGCGAAGAACAGCGCCTGCACCGTGAAGGCGAAGCCCCCGGTCAGCGCCCAGCCGCGCGCGCGGGCGGAGAGTTCATGCACATGCGGGGCGAACAGCACGATGCCCCAGCCCAGCGCGAGACAGGCGGAGACCTCCGGAAAGCTCAGCGTGCGGGCATCGCCGAGGAAACGCAGCACCGGCACCGGCTCGGCCAGCCACGCCAGCGCCGGAAACGCCCCCACGATCATCTGCGGCAGCGCGATGCCGTTCAGCCCGGCCATGCCGCGCAGCATGGCCATCGTCGCGTCCAGCCCGTCGGCGCGGAACGGCACCCAGGCGACGATCACCGCCAGCAGGGTCAAACCCCGCGCCGGCACGCCGGGCAGCCGCATCCCGGTCCGCCGGAACAGCCGGTGCGCGATCAGGAAGCCGCCGTGCAGCCCGCCCCAGATGACGAAATTCCAGGCCGCGCCGTGCCACAGCCCGCCCAGCAGCATGGTCGCCATCAGGTTCGCCCGCTGCCGTAGCGCGCCGCGCCGGTTGCCGCCGAGCGGGATGTAGAGGTAATCGCGCAGGAACCCGCTGAGCGTGATGTGCCAGCGCCGCCAGAACTCGGCGATGTCGGCTGATTTGTACGGGCTGTTGAAGTTCAGCGGAAAGCGGATGTTGAACATCCGCGCCAGCCCGATCGCCATGTCCGAGTAGCCGGAGAAATCGAAATAGATTTGCAGGGCATAGGCCAGTGCTGCGTACCATGCCTCGATCAGGCTGAGTGTCTCGCCGGACGCCGCCGCGCCGAAGCCGACATCGGCGAAGCGGGCGAACATATCGGCCAGCACCAGCTTCTTCGCCAGCCCGAGCAGGAACAGCGTCATCCCGTCCGTCAGGTTCTCCGCCTGTGGCAGCGCCACGCCGGGATGGGTGAATTGCGGCATGATCTCGCGCGGGCGAACGATCGGCCCGGCGATCAGGTGCGGGAAGAAGCCGACGAAGCAGGCATAGGGCAGCAACCGCACCGGCGCCCGCCCGTCACGCCCCTGACCGTCGCGCCCCTGGCCGTCACGGTACAGATCGACCAGGAACATGATCTGCTGGAAGGTGAAGAAACTGATCGCCAGCGGCAGGAACGGACGCGGCACCGGCAGGCCGATCCCCGGCAGGTCGTTCAGGGCCGAGGCCAGGAACCCGGCATATTTGAACCAGCCCAGCAGCCCCAGATCGACGGCGATGCCGCAGATCAGCCAGCGCCGCGCCGCGCGCCGCCGTCCCGCCTGAATCATGGCGCGGATGCGGCCGCCCAGCAGGTAGTTGGCGCCGATGGAGCCCGCCAGCAGCGGCACGAAGCGCGGCGCCCACCAGCCGTAGAAGAACAGGCTGGCGGCCACCAGCCAGCGCAACGCCCACTCCCGCCCGGCGAACCGGCCCAACAGGAAGAACCCGGCCAGGCAGACCGGCAGGAAGCCCAGGACGAATTCCTGTGAGTTGAACAACATTCGGCGCGTTCCGTCTCAACGCCAGCGGCCGGACATGGCGACGGGCGCATCGGCTCGGGGCCACATTGAAGCGGGGCAATTGGTTAAGAAGACGTTTACGGCCGAGTGCCTACGCGTGTGTGCGTCGAGCACGAGGGCGTGAGCGACTGTCTGTCGGGTCAAGCGGTTGCACATCATGTCCCACGCGGGGCACGGCATCTGGTACATTCGGCAGGGCATAGTATCCGCGAACCAGGCCGGGCATCCCGTCCCCCGCTCCTACGCCATCGCCGCGCAGCTCTCGGAGGTCTCACCTGTCCCGTCGCCATGTTGTGGTTATATCGCTCTGGCTGTTCGCCGGCCTGATCGTGACGTTCGGGGCTGCGGCCGTGCTGGCGGTCACGCTCGACCCTCGGCCGGTGGTCGAGTGGTACGCCTCCAGCACCCTCGACCGTCGCCTCACCATCGCGGCGTTGCGGATTGGGTGGGGCGATCCGCTGACGATCGAGCTCAGCGATGTGCGACTGGCCGATCCGGCCTGGGCCAGCGAACCGGACATGGCCCGCGTGGCCAGCATTCACGCCGAGCTCGATCTCTGGCCGCTGCTGCGCGGCCAGCTGCGGTTTCGCAAGCTCGATGTCGCCGGACCCGCCGTCCTCCTGGAGCGCGATACCGACGGCACCGGCAACTGGCAGTTCCACCCTGGGGCTCTGCCGGCTGGCCGGGTCGTGGGCGTCGCCGCCAGCCGCGCGCGGACGCCGACGCTGATCGACGCCGTTCTGCGCGACGGTGCGCTGCGGTATCGGACGTCCAGCGGTGCGCTGCTGCATATCGATGCGCACGATCTGACCGTCACCACCGACGGCGACGACCAGCCGGTGCATATCGCGCTGGACGGCGCCTACAACGGATTGCCGGGCAAGGTGACCATCGAGGCGCAATCGTTTGCCGCGTTGCGTGCGGGGGCGGACCCGTTTCCCGTCGTCGTCTCGATCGCGACCGCGACGGCCCGGGTGGATTTCACCGGTACCTTTACCGACCCGTTGAATTTCGACGGCGCCGTCGGGCCGATCGCGGCGGACATAGAGCGGCCGGACGACGTGTTCGCGCCCTTCGGCACGACCAGCCCCGTCGATGTGCCGCTGCGGTTTGCCGGCGCGTTCACCAAGACCGGACTGCAATGGCTGGTATCCAATGCCTCCGGAACGGTCGGCGCAAGCGCCTTCACCGGCAGCACGCTCGCGCTGCTTGAGGCGCCGCGCGGCAAGTCCGACGACGTGACGTTCGATCTCGGTTTCCCCGCGCTCGACCTGATGCCGCTGCTGGCGGGTGCGGTTAGGGCCGACAACCGTGTGTCCCGAGGCTGGGACAGTCTGACGCAGGATCTGGCGGCGCAGCGCGGAACCAACATCGAAGCGCACATCGCCGCCGCGCAGGTCGCGTATGGCACCGCGCGGGTCGATGATGCCAGCGTCCGCTTCCGGCTGGTCACCGGCCAGACGGAGGTCAGCCAGCTCGGCTTCGCGTTCGCGGCGGGCCGGGTCGATGCCTCGGCGACCGCGCGGGCCACCGGCCCCGCGGCTCATGTCACCGCCCAGGCGAAACTGGTCGGTGCCGACAGCGGCGCGCTGGCCAGGCTCGGGGGCATCGCGGCGGGGCAGATCGCCGGGCGGATCGACGGTGGCGCCGAACTGGACATGACCGGCGAGACGCTGGCGGCGGCGCTGCGGGCCGGCCATGGCCACGCCGTGCTGGCGATGACACAGGGGCAGGTGGCGCGGGCGCTGCTGGAACAGGCCGCCACCGACCTGCGCGCGCTGTTCCGGCCGGGCGTGGGCATGGCGCGGATCACCTGCCTGCTCGGTGTCGTCGATTTGCGTAACGGCATCGGCACCATCGCGCCGTTGTGGCTGCGCACGCCCGAGACGACGCTGATCGGCGGCGGGAGTGTCGATCTGCTGACCCAACGGCTGGACCTGACCATCCGGTCGGAGGCGGCATCCACCGGCATCTTCGCTCTGGGCATGCCGTTGCGCATCAGCGGGCCGTTCAGCAAACTGGGGGTACAGCCCGCGATCGGGTCGGCGGCCCGATGGTTGGATGCACCCGCGCGTGACCTGCTCGCGCAGGATATGCCGGCGGACCTGCGGCAGTTGGCCGAGCGCGATTCCTGCCTGCGTTAGCGCGCGGCTTCATCGTTACTGGAAGCGCGACGAGGTCGCGCTTCCAGTCGCAACGAAGCCAATCCGGCCGATCGTTCCTTACGTCGAGTAATCGGAGAACGCCACGCCGGCGAAGCGGGCGCGGTAGTCGGTCCGGACATTCACCAGCGCCACCATGCCCTGGTTTACCTTGGCCTTCGCCCGTTCCAGCGCCGGACGGATTTCCTCGGGATTGGTGACATATTCGCCGTAGCCGCCGAGCGCCTCGCACATCTTGTCGAACCGCGTGTAGCCCAGATCGCGGCCCGGCTTCTCGCGCTTCGGATCGGCTGTCCAGCCGCCGTTCAGGCTGACCACCACCAGGATCGGAATTTTGTGGCGGATGGCGGTGTCCAGTTCCATCGCGTTCAGGCCAAAGGAGCCGTCGCCATGCACCACGATCACCTGCTTATCCGGCTTGGCGACCTTGGCGCCGACGCCGAACGGCAGGCCGACGCCCATGCAGCCGAACGGGCCGGAGTTCAGCCGGTGGCCCGGGGCGAAGGTCGACATGGTCTGGCGGCCGAAATTCAGCGTCTCCTGCCCGTCGACGCACAGGATCGCGTCGCGGTCGGCGAAATCCCGGATCTCCTCCAGCAGCCGCACCGGATGGATGTCGCCGTCTTCGGCGTATTTGTTCGCCCCGGCACCGGCGCGCTTCGCCGCCTCGCCATCGGCAAGCTTCTTGCGCCATGCGCTGTAGCGGTCAGGGCTCACCTTGCCCTTGATGCCGTCGAGCAGTTGTTGCAGCACCATCTTGCAGTCGCCGACGATGGGAATGTCGACATAGCGCGCGGCGGTGGCGATCTCCTTCGGGTCGATATCGATACGGGCGATCACGGCGTTGCCGCCGAAACGCGGCGGGGAGGCATGGCCGATAATGTAGTTCATCCGCGTGCCCAGCACGATGATCAGGTCGGCGTCGCGGAATGCGCCGGAGCGCATCGTCATGTAGGAATATGGATGATCGTCCGGCACCACGCCACGGCCCTGCGGGGTAGTGTAGAACGGGATGCCGGCGGCATCGACCAGCGCGTGCATCTCCTCCCACGCACGCGACCAGAGCACGCCGCTGCCGGAAACGATCAGCGGCTGCTTGGCGGTCGACAGCGCCGAGACCAGGGCGGCGACCTGCCGTGGATCGCCGAGCGGGCGGCTGTCCAGCAGCGGACGGCCGGCGAAGCTCCAGTCGACCTCGGACTCCTCGATCTTCTGGTAGAGGATGTCGCCGGGGAAATCGAGATAGACCGGGCCGGGCTTGCCGGACATCGCGGTCTGGATCGCGAAGTTCACCTGCTGGGGAATGCGCTTGAGGTTGAGGATGCGGTCGACGTGCTTGGTGCAGCCGCGCAACAGTTCGACCTGATCGATCTCCTGGAACACCTGCCGCCCGAACTGGCTGATCGGGCTCGATCCGCCGATCGCCACCACCGGGCAGCAATCGATATAGGCGTTGGCGAGGCCGGTGATCAGGTTGGTCACGCCAGGGCCGGACGCCGCCATGCAGACGCTCGGTTTCTGTAGCAGCCGGCTGTAGGCCTGACACATGAACGCCGCCGCCTGCTCATGGCGGACATCGATCATGCGGATGCCTTCCTTGACGCAGGTGGCCTCGGCCAGCAGCATCGGTCCGCCCATGATGAAGAAGAGGTCTGTGATCCCCTCCTTCTTCAAGCATTTAGCCAGGATCTCCGATCCGGTCAGTTCGGCCATCTTGGGTNNTCAGATCACGCCATCCCGCCGCAGTCCCTCGACATCGCCAGTGCTGAGGCCGAGCCATTCGCCCAGCACATCCGCGCTGTGCTGGCCCAGCAGCGGGGCCGGCGAGATCGGCGGCGGCTTGCCCTCGAAGCGCACCGGCCAGGCCGGCATTTTATAGGCGCCGACCTTCGGGTGCTGGATCGTCTGCATGATGCCACGCTGCTCGAAGGTCGGATCCTCATGCAGCTCCATCGTATCGAGCACCGCGCCCGAGGGGATGCCGGCGGCGCCGATGATGCGCATCGCCTCCCGCTTGTCGTGCTGACGGGTCCAGACGGCGATCATCTCGTTGACCTCCGCCTCGTTTTCGGTGCGGGCGGCGGAGGTTTCGTAACGCGGATCGTCGAGCAGGTCCTGGCGCCCGATCACGCCGAGCAGCCGGCGCCAGTGCTCGGGGTTGGCGCGGCTGGTATAGACATAGACATAGTCGTTCGGTCCGCCGCCCTTGCACGGGAACGTGCCCATCGGCGGATTGCCGCCGGTCACGCTGCTGGAGCCCGCGCGCGGTGCCGCGCGTTTCAGCAGGTCCTGGGCGGCGAAGGCGATGCGGATGTAGTGCATCATCGCGTCCTGCATCGCCACTTGGAGATGTTCGCCAACGCCGGTGCTCTGGCGCCGGTACAGGGCGGCCAGGATCGAGATGCCGAGCAGCATGCCGGTGCCGGTGTCGCCGAGCGAGGGGCCGGGCTTGAGCGGCGGGCCGTTCTTCTCCCCGGTGATGCTCATGGTGCCGCCGCAGGCCTGGGCGATCATGTCGAAGGCGAGATTGTGCTCGTACGGGCTGCCCTCGCCGAAGCCCTTGACCTGGGCATAGATGATCGCCGGATTGATCGCGCGGACGACGTCGGCGCCGAGGCCGAGACGCTCGATCGCGCCGGGGGCGAAATTCTCGATGAACACATCGGCCTTGCTGGCCATCTCCTTGACCAGCGCGAGCCCGCGCGGGGATTTCAGGTTGACGGTGATCGACTTCTTGTTGGCGTTGAATTGCAGGAAATACCAGGAATCGCAGCCCGGCAGGCCGGCCGAGGAGCGTCCTGGATCGCCGTTCTTCGGATTTTCCACCTTGACGACTTCGGCGCCCAGCCAAGCCAGTGCCTCGGTACAGGACGGTCCGGCCTCGAACTGAGTAAGATCGAGAACCCTGACGCCGGCAAGGCAGGTCTGCCCGCCTCCCATTGCAGCCATCGGCTATTCCTCCGTTTCAGTTTCTTCTGGTCGTTTATCCGCTATGTCATGACCCGATGCCGGACATGGGACGGCAATAATCCGCCGCGCGCAAGGCCCGTTGATCGGACGCCGCCTCTGCGTGGTTGACGTGGATCAACGCGCGGATCGCCGCCCGCGGGTAGAAAGATCAGCTGGAGGGCTGGTTCCATGGCCGAGAGCGAAAATATCCAACAGGCGAAAATCAGGGCGCGGGCGCGGCGGATGTGGCGTGCGGATGGCAGCCCGAAGGGCCAGATGGCCGAGTATCTCGAACGCGCGCGGGAATTGCAGGCGATCGAGGACAATCCCGGCGCCGGACAGCTGCCCAATCCGATGATTTTGCATCACGGCGAGATCCAGCCGGAGCAGCCGGTTGAAGAGGCCGAGCTGATGGAGAATCTGGGGGAATTTCCCGGCCGTGCCGATCAGGGGGAGCGGCTGAGCGCCCCGCTGGTGAAAAAGAAAGCGCGAAAACTGCTGCGCGAGAGCTGAGGCATCGAGACGCGGACGCGCCGCCGACCCGTAGCACCTAGCGAATCGTCCGTTTCTGCCAGCCCTCCGCCGCCATCTTCGGCTTTTTCGACGACAGGATGCGGGAATTGATCCCCTGCCAGCCGATCTCGCGCGACAGGCGGCCATATTCGATCTTCGGGCAGCGGTTCATGATCACCCGCACCCCGCGTGCCTCCGCGCGCGCCGCCGCCGCGTCGTTGCGCACGCCGAGCTGCATCCAGATCACCTTGGGCAGCGTCGGCAGCGCCAATGCCTCGTCGGTGATGCCCCCGGCGGCCTCCGAGTTGCGGAAGATTTCCACCATGTCCACCGGCTCCGGCAGCTCCGCCAGCGAACCATGGACCGGCAGCCCGACGATGGTCTGTCCGGCGAGGCCGGGATTGATCGGGAACATTTTGAAGCCGCGTTCGGACAGGTATTTGGTGACGATGAAGCTGGGGCGCGCCGGGTTGTTGGACGCGCCGACCAGCGCGATCGAGCGCACGGTCTTGAGGATCTCCCGGATCAATTCATCGGGATAGTACTCGTGCGTGGTGGATGCTTCGGTCATCGGCGGTTCCAGACAAATATGCGTGGGGGCAGGGTATCAGACCGCCATGCCCGCGCACCAGCCGCTGGACCATGCCCACTGGAAGTTATAGCCGCCGAGCCAGCCGGTCACGTCCACCGCCTCGCCGATGACGAACAGGCCGGGCAGGTCGTTGGCCCGCATGTCGCGCGAGGACAGGCCGGTGGTGTCCACGCCGCCGAGCGTTACCTCGGCCTTGGCGTAGCCCTCGGTGCCGGTCGGCGTCAGCCGCCAGGTTTTTAACTGTTCGGCGAGGCGGCGCAGTGCGCGGTCGGGCTGGTTGCCGATGGCAACCGGGGCAAATCCGGTCTGCACCAGTGCCTGCGCCAGCCGCTGGGGCAGGATTTCCGCCAGGATGGTCCGTAGTTCCGCGTTCGGCCGCGCCGCCTTGCGCCCCAGCAGGAAGGCGGTCGCATCGACGCCCGGCAGCAGGTCGAGCGTGATCGCCAGCCCCTCGCGCCAGACCGAGGAGATTTGCAGGATCGCCGGGCCGGACAGGCCGCGATGGGTGAACAGCATGCCCTCGCGGAACGCCCGCTTGCCGCAGCGCGCGATCACCTCCAGGCCGAGGCCGGCGAGCGGCTGCATCAGCGCCAGATCGTCCCCGCCGAAGGTCAGCGGCACCAGCGCGGGGCGCATTTGCGTCAGTTTCAGCCCGAAGCGGCGGGCGGTGTCGTGGGCGAAGCCGGTGGCGCCGAGCTTCGGGATCGACAGCCCGCCGCTGGCCAGCACCAGCGCGTCGGCGGTGAA
>PKWQ01000410.1:0-593 GCA_003133265.1 Acetobacteraceae bacterium | reverse complement strand
TCGACCAGGGCGATGAAGTCGTGCTGGGTGTAGCGCTTCAGCGCGGATTTGCAGAAATGCGGATTGGCCGAGTAATACCGGTCGGGTGCTGCTTCCCGGTTGGTGAAGTTGCAGCGCCCGCCGCCGGAAATCAGGATTTTCTTGCCGGCTTCCTCGGCATGCTCCAGCAGCAGCACGCGCCGGCCGCGCGCGCCCGCGGTCATCGNNCCGGCGGCGCCGGCGCCGATGATCGCGACGTCGAAGTGCGTGGTGGGGGTTTCGGTCAGCTCAGCCGCCGGGCGCGTCCGGCGGTTATGCCGCCGTCGATCACCAGCTCCGACCCGGTCATGTGCGACGAGGCGTCGGAGGCCAGGAACAGCACGCCGTTGGCGATCTCCTGCGGATCGGCCGGCTTGCGCAGCGGCACCGTGTTGCGCGCGATCTCCTCCGGGTCGAGCGGCGCGTTCAGCCCGCCGCCGGCCGGCGTGGCGGCCTTCTGCCAGAGCGGGGTGACGATGATGCCGGGATGCACCGAGTTCACCCGGATGTTGTCGGCGGCTTCCGCGCATTCCAGCGCGATGGACTTGGCGAACAGCCGCACCGCGCCCTTCGAC
>PKWQ01000189.1 GCA_003133265.1 Acetobacteraceae bacterium | reverse complement strand
GCGCGAGGTCGCCAGCAGCGACGAACCGGGGCACGTGCGTCCCGGTCAAGACCTGCATGATCTGGTGCTCGACCTCGAAGCTGACGATGTTCTCGGCGCCGTCTCCCGCCGTCATGCGCGGCACCTTCATGACCATGGGGAATCCCGGGTCGCGTCGTCCATCGGCGTAATGCACGCGGTAGATGTGGGCCATACCGCCGGAATGCAGGCAGGCCTCGACCACGAATCCGTCCAGCTCCTCCNNCCTCCAAGCGCTGGGCAAAAAACTCCGGCAGACCTGCGGCCCGAATGGTCGCAGCCGCAGCGTGGTGGTCATACGAGACGCGGTGAAAAGTCAGCTGCGCCGCCGCGGTGTCGAACAGTGCGTACTGGGCCCTGGGGTTGCCGTCACGCGGCTGGCCCACCGAACCGACCGTGGCAATCCAGTGGCGATGCCGTGGCGTAGGCACGGCCACACCCGGCGTCGGGTCGAAAGCCATCAAGCCGCGCCCGGTGCTGCGGTAGTACAGGGTTTGCCGGTGCACGTGGCCGCCGAACACGTAATGCACGCCCGGCAGCGCCAGCGCCGCGTCCAGGCTGGCGCCGGCGCTGCGCTCGTCTTCCACATAGCGCCACCGCTCGGGCGCATCGGCGCTGGCATGCACCAGCAGCATGTCTTCGAGCTGCGCCGTCATCGGCAAACCCACCAAAAACCGCTTTTGTTCCAGGCTCAGTTGCTCATGCGTCCACAGGGCCGTCAACTCGCCCAGCGTCTTGCGCTCATTCGGCGGGAACGCGGCCAGCGCGTCGTGATTGCCCTGCAGCACGATGGCGCCATCGCTTGACAAGGCCATCACCCGGCTCAGCACCTGCGCCGGCTCAGCCCCGTAGCCCACCAGATCGCCCAGCAGGGCAAACTGTGTTGCACCTTGCGCACTCGCGTGCTCCAGGCAGGCCTCAAGCGCACCCAGGTTGGCGTGAATGTCGGACAGCAAAGCCAGTTTCATGCTCGAAGGACCCGCGGTTTCGTGCCAACGAGTCTAACGGCTAAGCCCCGCTCGCAACCAGGAGCCAAAGTGGAATAGATCACAACGGCCAGGGCGATTTCCCCCATGCGAAAACTCCTAAAAAAAAGAGCCCTCACGAGGAGGGCTCCGGGTTTGGAACCGTGCGCATTGAGCCCGGATCCATAAGAAAGCCAAGACCCTAGTCGCGGGCGTAAATGTCCACGTCCTTGGTTTCCTTGACGAACAAGGTGCCGACCACAAAGGTCATGCCGGCAATGATGATCGGATACCACAGTCCGCTGTAGATATTGCCTTGCGCCGCCACGATGGAGAACGAGATGGCGGGCAGGAAACCACCGAACCAGCCGTTGCCGATGTGATACGGCAGCGACATCGACGTGTAGCGAATGCGCGTCGGGAACAGTTCCACCAGCATGGCCGCGATCGGGCCGTACACCATGGTCACGTAGATCACCAGGATCGTCAGAATCACGACCAGCATGATCCAGTTGCTCGATAGCACGGGGATCGGATCGGCCTTGGTCGGATAACCCGCGGTATTGAGGGCATCGCGCACTTCCTTCTCAAAGCGCGCTTTTTCCTCTTTGGCGTTGGCAGCCAAGCCGTCGTAGGCAACGATGGCCTTGTCGCCCACCTTGACGGTTGCCACCGCGCCCGGCTGCGACACGCTGTCGTAGTTCACGCCGGAGTTGGAGAGGTAGACCCGAGCCAAGTCGCAGGGGGTGGTGAACTTGGCGGTACCCGTCAGGTTCAGGATCAGGTTGCAATGCGACGGCTCCGACACCACGGTCACGGGCGACTTCTGGATCGCCTGCTGCAGCTTGGGATTGGCATAGGTGGTGAGCGCATTGAAGAGCGGGAAGTAGGTCACTACGGCCAACAGGCAGCCCGCCATGATGATCGGCTTGCGGCCAATCTTGTCCGACCAGGCGCCAAAGATGATGAAGAACGGTGTACCCAAGATCAGCGAGACCGCGATCAAAACGTTGACGGTCGGGCCATCCACCCGCAGGAAGGTCTGCAGGAAGAACAGGGTGTAGAACTGGCCGCCGTACCACACGGTGGCTTGACCGGCGGTCAGGCCAATCAGGGCCAGAATCACGACCTTCAGGTTCTTCCATTGACCGAAGGACTCGGACAACGGTGCCTTGGAAGTCTTGCCTTCTGCCTTCATTTTGGCGAAGGCGGGCGACTCATTGAGCTTCAGGCGAATCCAGACCGAGACTGCCAGCAAGATGCCTGACATGGCATAGGGAATGCGCCAAGCCCAATCCACGAAGTCTTTTTCGCCAAAGTAGGTGCGCGTGCCCAGAATCACCATCAGCGCCAGCATCAGGCCCACGGTCGCGGTGGTTTGAATCCACGAGGTGTAGAAGCCGCGCCGACCCTGCGGTGCATGCTCGGCCACGTAGGTCGCTGCACCACCGTACTCGCCGCCCAAGGCCAGACCTTGGAACATGCGCAGGGCAATCAGGGCGATAGGCGCCATGATGCCGACCGACTTGTAGGTGGGGAGAAACGCCACCAGAAAGGTCGACAAGCCCATGATCAGGATGGTGATCAGGAAGGTGTACTTTCTACCGATCATGTCGCCCAGACGGCCGAATACCAGCGCACCAAAGGGCCGCACTGCGAAGCCTGCGGCGAACGCCAACAAGACGAAAATATTGCGGGTACTTTCGTCCAGTGCGGTAAAGAAGTTGGCCGCAATAATGGCCGACATCACACCGAACAAATAGAAGTCATACCACTCAAAGATGGTGCCCAATGACGAGGCGAAGATCACCATCTTTTCGCCCTCGCTCATTGGCCGCGGAGCCGCTGCAGTTGCCATGATTTTGTCTCCTAACAAAGTTAGTTGCAGAGGTCCGAAGCGGCCTCTGTGGGGCGGACTATCTGCGGAGCGCCTGACCGTACTCTGACGACGTCCTTACATAGACTGACGTCAAACTTCCGCCACACTTACAACCTAGCGCTAACCCGAAGCTTTCATTCTTTGATATGAAATTTGAGGCATTCACGAGCATCGGGCCGGCGCGCACAGTCGCTTTCATACTCGCGTTTCTACTGAGCGAATAATTTGGCATTTCAAGCGTGCCGTGATCACGCGCCGCCCGAAAAGGCCAATGGCCATTCGATGCGTAAGGATGTTCCGCACTGCGATCCCCGTTTCCCCGGCTCATGGCACGCGCGTCAACACCGGCATGAAGGTCTCGAGTCGGCCCTGATGGGGCTGGGGCCGGATGCCCAACAGGCGCGCCAGCAGGGGATAGACATCCACGTTGCTGAAGCTCTCAAGCGCTGCACCGCGAACAAAGGCGGGGCCGTGGGCGATGAACAAAGCGGCCATTTGAGGGTCGTCCGGATCAAAGCCATGGCTGCCACCGCCGGGTGGATTGCGCGCCATGGATTCGCGCGTCGCCAGCGACCATTCGATTTCGGCCAGACAGATGAAGGGCGGCACGCGCGCATTGCGGCCATAGTCAAAGCGCGCCGGCAACTCCGCCTTGGGCCAGCACTGCACGTGTTCATGGGGCTGCGCCAGGCTTTGTTTGACCTGGGCCTCTTTGCCCGCCAGCGGCGTCAAGCCGATCAGCGGACCATAGGGGATGAAGCGTCGCACCGAAGCTGTGTCCAGCATCTCGTCGAGCAACACCACGCGCTGAGGCGACAGGCTGGCCATGCCGTGGTCCGACAGGATCACCAGATTCGCTTGCGGCAACAGGCCGCGCGTCGCCAGCCCCTGGATCAGGCGCCCCAGCGCCTTGTCCACGCTGGCCACAGCCGCCGTGGTCTGCGCGCCTTGCGGTCCGTAGCGATGGCCCGCCGTGTCGACCGCTTCGAAATACAGGGTCACGAAGTCGGGACGCGTTGCCAGCGGGCGGTCCATCCACTCCAGCACCTGATCGACCCGGGCATCGGCGGGAAAGTTGTGGTCGTAGGCGCGCCAGTCGCTGGGCCGAACGCCCTGGATGTCGACATCCGATCCGGGCCAGAACATGGTGGCCGACTTGAGCCCCTGCTGCTCGGCGCTGACCCAGATCGGCGTGGCGCCGTCCCACCAACGCCGATCTGCCAGCGCCGCGCGATTGCCCAGCGTGAACAGCACATCGGGAATTTTTTCATCGGTCATGGTGTTGTTGACGACACCATGGTGATCCGGCGTCAGTCCCGTCACCAGCGTGTAGTGATTGGGAAAAGTCAGGCTCGGAAATGAAGGGCGCATGCCCTGGGATGCGAGCACGCCGTCCCGGGCCAGCCGCGACAGAACCGGGGTCACGCCGCGCTCCAGATAGTCGGGTCGAAAGCCATCGATCGAGACCAGGATCAGCGGCGCAGGCTGCGCCTGCACCCACGCCGACAGCAGGGCGATGAAGGCGATGGCGAGGAGACGGTGCAGCCTGCGCATGTTGGAGTTCTCCTGTGGCTACCTTGTCCTGGGCGAGAAGGTCCCGGACCAACCCGTGGTCGCGATGCGCAACTGCTCTGACGCAAGCCTCGTCAGTGTGAATTTCCCCCCGTTCCCCAAAGCCAGGCGCAAGGCCCAGTTGGCCGCCGGTCCCATGCGGATCTGCCCGGCGGCAAACCGGATTTCCATATCCGCGCCCGCGCTGCAGATGACGCCCGCGCTCTGCGCCCAAAGGCCCTGTCCGGTTTTGATGAACTCCACAAAAATGGATCCGTCTTTTTCCAGAATGGACACGAGCAAAGGCTTGCCGTCAGCCATGGTGGTTTCCTCCCATGCCAGCGGAAAGCTCGCTTCTCCCAGCATGCCTCGCAATTCGCTCACCGTTGCGGCGCAGCTGGGCGTCGCAAGCGCTGCGCCGCCCAAAGGCAGCAGCAGGGTCAAGAGAAGAAGCAGATGGATTGCACGCATGGGGGTACCGGTAAAGATTGTGCCCTCTCCTGCCAACCGCGCGGCGCCGGGACCGCGCCTTCGCGCGACCGGCGCATTCAACGCCGCGGTGTCAGCGCTTGCCTTGTCGGCTGTCGGTCGCGCTCACCAGGCCTACCAGCCCTTCCGGGACGACCGCGCCTTTGAGCGCCGCCTGAGCGAGTTTGAAGAACACGTCGGTGTTGTCCATCACGCCGGTGAAAGCCCAGGCACCCGGACCGAAAGCCGACAGCGGGATGTCGGTGGCGGTGTGCACCGCGCTGTCGCCCGGCACCTGGCCCGTGACCAGGTAGCGGCCTTCGAGGTCGCGCGACATCGGTCCCACGGGGTAGGCCGACAGCGGCTCGCTTTTCACAAAGGGCTGCTGACTGTCCTGCAGCGGCCGCGGGTTCGTGCGCCAGTCTTCATAGCGGTCGGCATTCGCGCCATAGCCCACCAGTAGTCGGTGATCGATGTCCGTGGTTTGCGGATAACCATCGTCAGCGACGCGGTACTTGGGAAAGCCTGCCTTTTCGTAGATGCCCACCACCTTGTCGCGCAGGTTGGCCGGCCCGCCTTCGCGCACCAACTCCTGCAGCCGCGCGTCCGTCACCATCGAGCCGCCGATGAGGGCCACACCGGAACATTC
>PKWQ01000350.1 GCA_003133265.1 Acetobacteraceae bacterium | reverse complement strand
TCTTGCCGACGCCGTTGCGCCCCAGCACGGCGCAGATGTGGCCCTTCGCCACCGCCAGGTCCACGCCCTGCAGGACGTGGCTGGGGCCGTAATGCGCGTTGAGTGCTTCGATCTTCAGCATCAGGCATAGCCCCCGAGATAGGCCGCCTGTACCTCGGGATTGGCCTTCACCAGTTCCGGCGTGTCGTCGGCGATCACCGTGCCGCGATGCAGCACGGTTATTTTGTCGGCCAGGCGGAACACCACCTCCATGTCGTGCTCCACCAGCAGCACCGTCAATTGTCCGTCCGCGAGCAGGCCGGCCAGTGTTTCCACCGCCTGTTCGGTTTCCTGCACCGACAGGCCCTGGGTTGGCTCGTCCAGCAGCAGCACGCGCGGTTGCTGCGCCAGCGCCATCGCCACTTCCAGCAGCCGCTGATCGCCGTGCGACAGCAATCCGGCTGGGCGGTTGGCGAGGCCGGTCAGGCCCAGCCGCTCCAGCGCCTGATCGCCCCGGCGACGCGCCTCGGCGAACACCGCGCCGCCGCCGCAGGGCTGCCAGCGGCGCGGCAGCCGCGCCTGCGCCGACAGCCGGGTATTCTCCCGCGCGGTCATTTCCGGAAACAACGAGGTGAGCTGGAAGGTGCGCGATATCCCGTGCTGGCATATTTCGTGCGAGGACAGGCCGCGCAATTGNNTGCCCGCCCCGTTCGGCCCGATCACCGCGCGCACCTCGCCCGCCGCCACCCGCATCGTCACCGCATTGACGGCGATCAGCCCGCCATAGCGCTTGGTCAGCCCGTCCAGTTCCAGCAGTGCCATGTCGCTAGCCCTCGCTCGCGGCGCGGCGCGGCAGGCGCGAGGTTAGCAATCCCCAGATGCCCTGCGGTGCGAACAGCACGAAGCCGATGAAGATCAGGCCGAAGAACAGCGCCCAGGAGTCGGTGAAGGCGCTCAATTGGTGCTCCAGCAGCATGAAGAACGCAGCCCCCAGGATCGGCCCCACCAGCGTGCCCTGGCCGCCGACGATGACCATGATCAGCACCTGGCCGGAGAACAGCCAGAACACCAGCTCGGTGTTGGCGAAGCCGGCGAANNGTGTTGTAGCCGAGCGACAGCGTCTTCGCCTCGTTCTCGCGGATGCCGCGCAGCACCGCGCCGAACGGCGATGCCACCAGCGCGCGGCAGAATGCGAAAGCGCCGATCAGGCAGGTCAGCACCAGATAGTAGAAGCCGTTCTTGGTCTGCAACACCGTGATCCCGAACGGCCCGGCGCGCTTGGGAATGCCGGCGAGCCCGTCGGAGGCGCCGGTCACGCTGGTCCATTTGAACGCCACCGCGTAGACCAGTTGCGCGAAAGCGAGCGTCAGCATGGAGAACGACACGCCCGTCGCCAGCGTGCATACCCAAGCGACGCCGATCGCCACCGCGCCGGACAGCGCGGCAGCGGCCAGTACCGCGAAGGGCAGCGGCAACGCGGTGTGCAGCAGCAGCCAGCCGGAGGTATAGGCCCCCAGCCCATAGGCCGCCGCATGGCCGAACGAGATCAGCCGCGTGTAGCCCACCATCAGATCGAGGCTCATGGCGAACAGCCCGAGGATCAGCGCCTCGGTCAGCAGCGTCATGGCGAACAGCGGCAGACCGAGCGGCGCCGCCGCCAGCACGATCGTTACCAGAAGCAGCGCGCGCCAGCCGGTCATGCGCCTCACGCCTCCTTGCCCAGCAGGCCGCCCGGCCGCACCACCAGCACCAGCAGCATGATCAGATACATGAAGGCGATGGCGAAGTCGGGATAGTAGTAGGTGCCGAACACCTGCACGAAGGCGACCAGCAGCGCGCCGAGCAGCGAGCCAAGGAAGCTGCCCATGCCGCCGATGATGACGATGACGAAGGCATCGATGATCGCATTCGCCGCCATCCCGAGCGAGGCGGTGATCAGCGGCGCCGCCAGCAGGCCGCCGAGTGCCGCCAGCCCGCAGCCGATGCCGAACACCGCCGAGCGCACAAGGTTCACGTCGACGCCGAGCGCATGTACCATCTCCGCGTTCTGCGAGGTGGCGCGGATCAGCAGGCCGAGCCGTGTGCGTTCCAGGAACTGCCAGATCGCCAGCGCCACGATCACGCCGGCGACGGCGAGGAACAGGCGATAGATCGGGAACGGCTCGTCGAACAGGAAGACGATGCCGGCGAAGGCGTCCGGTACCCGCACCTGCAACGGGTCCACGCCCCAGGTCAGGCGGATGATCTCGCCCATGACCAGCGTCAGCCCGAACGTCACCATCAGGAACGCGCTGCCGTCGCGCCGGTACAGCCGGCGCAGGATACCGAACTCGAAACCGGTGCCCACCGCGCCGGCGATCAGCGGCGCGGCGATCAGCGCCAGCCAGAAGTTACCGGTGACGCGCGCGGCGGAGAAGCCGATGTACGCGCCCAGCATGTAGAACGAGCCATGCGCGAAATTGACGATGCGCATGATGCCGAAGATCAGCGTCAGCCCAACGCCGAGGAAGAACAACAGGGCCGCCTGCGAGAGCGCGTTTAGGCACTGCGTTAGCAGGAACGGGAAGAAGCTCATGCGGATTTCCGAGAGGGGGCGGGGCGAATGCGCGCGCGGATGGGGGCGAGGCCAGCCTCGCCCCCATCCCGGTCTCAGTTGTCGTAGGTCATCTTGTTGCAGGCCGGCGTGACCTTGTCGGCCGGATAGATGGCGATCACCTCCGGCACCGGCTTCGCCATGCCGGCGTTCTTCACCACCTTGACCATGAAGCCCTGCTGCA
>PKWQ01000472.1 GCA_003133265.1 Acetobacteraceae bacterium | reverse complement strand
AAAGTCAGTTTGTCCTTCGCGGCTCCCATCTGCACTCGGCCGGTGCCAGCGTCGAGGCGCAGGAACTGATCGGTCTCCGGATGCGCTTCAAGGCCAATGTCGCTGCCGGCGGGGATCGACATCAGCGTCACTTGCAGATAGCGCCCGCTCCAGGCGACTGAACGGTAATTCGTATTTTCCTTCGTCGCGTGTTCAATGTCGAACGATTGCGGCTGTGGCCCAATGTCTTTGATCCTGTCAGCAGCGCTGCCCACGACTGATCTCCTCAAGATTGCGGCGATGCACTGTCTCGCATTGCCTTCGGCAATTTGTTGCTCATCGCGATTACAATGTCGCGGCATCCATCAACAGCGGGTAGGTTCGGAAAATACCTAGTCAATGCTGGATTCGCGGGCCTGATTGCTTCGGGATACCGGAGAGGGACGAAGTCGCGCGTGCGAAGGGCATCGAGCCTGCCGCGATAGAAGTCTGGTTCGCCGATGAAGCCAGGATCGGTCAAAAGAACAAGATCACCCGCCGCTGGGCGAGACGCGGCACCAGACCGTCAGCGCCACAGGACCAGCGGACCGCCTCGACCTATATCTTCGGGGCCATCTGCCCCAGGGAAGGCAAAGGAGCCGCTCTTGTGCTGCCCCGCTGCAACACCGAGGCGATGAGCCTGCACCTCGCCGAAATCGCACCGGCCGTCGCACCGGGCGCTCACGCCGTGCTTCTCGTCGACCAGGCCGGATGGCACCTGTCGCATCAGCTCGTCGTGCCGCCCAACATCACCATCATGCCGTTGCCGTCCAAATGCCCGGAGCTGAACCCGGTAGAGAACGTCTGGCAGTTCATGCGCCAAAATTGGCTCTCCAACCGCGTGTTCCGCTCCTACGACAACATCGTCGATCATTGCTGCGAGGCTTGGAACAAACTCACCGATCAGCCTTGGCGCATCATGTCAATCGGACTGCGGGAGTGGGCATATGAGTTCTGATCAGAGGGAATTGGTATCAGACCTCGGAAAGGACCCTGACCCTGGCATGGACATCATCACCGGAGTTAACAGACACCCGCGATTAAAGGGCCGATTCACAGTCAGCCAATCAGGAGCAAGTCAAGATGGTTGCGTGTCCCCGCAACCAACGATAATTGACTCCCCAGAACACCCGTTCTGGGGAGTTTCTCGTTGTGCGTCCCGCCACCACCCCGACGACGGTCAGCCGGTCGCCGCGTCGGCCCAGCGCCGGAACCGCTCGCGCACGGATGTGCGACCGGCACGGGGGCATCGTCGTCTTCGAAACCCACTCAGGGGGCGGCGATCGGCGGCACCGTCATCGCCTCCGGCACGGCGTTCCTCCGCTTGATCCAGACAAACCCGTCGCCCCGCGACAGGATCGCCACATCGATCGCTCCGCCGACCGTATCCGCCATCTCGACGGACATCCGCACCTTGAGCGCGGTCAGGCTCACCAGCGCCTCGGCCATTGTCGCCAGGCCATGGCGCGGCAGCGCGTCGACGGCAGCGATCAGCGGGCTCTGGTAGCGCTCGATGATCTCGTCCGTGACATATTTGCGGACATCCTCGACGATCTTCTCGGCCTGCGCCGCGGTGATCCGCGGGCCCGCCCCAGCATGCCGGTGCGATAGGCGCCGGCGCAGGATGTCGTAGAGCTTCTGCTCGAGCGCGGGATCGATCCCGCGATAGAAGATGTCGACCATTTCAGTGATGCCGAACGGGGCAACGATCGCCGACACCTTTCGGCACACGCGCGCCTCGCCGACTTTTGCGAAACGCAACTTGCCTGCCGCAATCGTCCCGATCTGATACTCCTGCAGCATCGGGAAAGGCTCGACCTCACCCATGCCGGCGATGACGACGCCGCTCTGGTCGGCCTCGTGGAACCACGACTGCATGTGCATCAGCCTGACCGCAGCACGGAACTGCTCGCCGAAACCCTCCGGCAGCGCGAAGGGCCGAAGCAATTCCTGTTCCAGCTTGTCCAGGACCGACGCGTATTCGGACAAGATCCTGTCCCCCTAGACGTCGCCGAGATCCAGCGTCGGAAGCTGGCGCCAGGTGTCAATCTCCCGCGCCATCAGGCGCACGCGTATCTCGGCCGTGCGTCCGGACGCCGCCTTCCTCTGTCCGCCCAGCTTCGCCGCGAGCGGTTCCAGAAACACCTCCTTCCAGTAGCGGGGGACGGATTCACGGAACCAGACTTCCTGCAGCGAGGCGGGGAACAGGGCGTTCGATTCCTCGACGAACCTGAGGAAATCCTGGGCATACTGCTCCAATTTTTCGAACGAGCGGCCGGCCATCTGCTGGACGTCGGTCTTGATGACGATCTCCCACGGCATGTCCATGATCTCCGCCGAGCCGGAGATCATGAGTCCCACCGGCGGAGATTGCGAGATCGCGAAGATCTTCTCCGCGGCGTGGTAGATTTTCTGCCCCTTGCCGAAGGTCGCGGCGCTGTCGGCCGCCAGGGCGACCCCGTACTTGTTCATCACGGCGACTTCGCACGTCATGGCGCGCTCCTACGTTGCCGCCATCCAGACGCCCGCCGCCCGTTGCGGGCAGGCACGCGAGGAGCGGAAATGGTCATGCCGTCTGTCCCACTGCGCGGGCGGTGCCGAGGATCCGCCCCGGTATGTCCGGACCGCGGTCTCAACCCGCTTAACCGAGACTTCCCAGATGGGCGGCGAAACCGGCGCGGCTGACGAAAGTTTAGCCCCCGATCCAAGCACCCTGCAACGGTGATATGCGTCGCCAAAACAGCCAGCTGGTCCAGCAATTCCCTTCTCTGCCGCTGCGATCAGCTTAATTCCTCTGCTGCCTCCGGCGCGATAGATCGTGTCCCCCTGCCGGGCAGGCCGGTTTTTGGACCGTCCCACGCTATTCCCACAAACGGCCGCACTCCCCCGCCACCGCCGCTCCGTCCGAGACGTCGGCGCGGCAGGGTCTAACTCACGCTCTCGGCGCTGTAGCGGGCGATCAGGCCGGTGCGAATGGCGTAGCGATAGACCCGGGCGAAGACCAGGCAGGCGAGCACGACATAGGCCACAGCCAAGCCGGCGCCGAAGGCCAGTTCGGTCATCGGCGCACCCTTGCCAGCAACGATGGATCGCATGCCCTCGAAGACGTAGGAGGGGGCCAGCAGGTGCGCGATCGCTTGCATCCACCCGGGCAGGATCGACAGGGGATAGAATACCCCGACAAAGGGGGAGAGCACCGCGGGGATGGGCCAGATCAGCCACTCCGACGCCGGTCCGAACCGCAACACGATGGCGGCGCCCAGGATGCCGAGCGCGATTCCGGACAGGAACAGCACCAGCACGAACGGAACGAGGGCCACGCCATAGGCCAGGAACGACAGGCCGAAGGCCGTCGTCGCCAGGATCAGCATGGCGGCCAGGCCGAACAGGCTGGTGGTCACCCCGGTGATCACCAGGCCTGACAGATATTCGGAGATTGTCAGGGGCGTGGCGAAGAGGTTGAGGAAGTTGCGCGACCAGACGTCCTCGAAGAAGGCCGTGGTCACGCCCTGCATGACGCGGCTCAGGAAGTCCCACAGCAGCACGGCGCCAAGCAGGGCGGGCACGAAGTTGAAACCCGGACCGGTCACGGTGTTCAGGTAGCGGGTGATGAAGCCCCACAGGACGATGTCGATGGCGACCCAGGCGACCATCGGCAACAGCCGCACCGGGCTGCCGCGCAGCAGATAGAACTGCCGGACCACCACCGCCGCCACCCTGGATGCGCGCATCATTTCGGCCCGCCGTCCGGAGCGAGCGTTTCGTGCGCGACGCTGACGAACAGGTCTTCCAGCGTGGCGGCGCCATGCGTGCGGATCAGGCTGTCGGGCTCGCCTTCCAACAGGATCTTGCCGTGGGCAAGGAACAGCACCCGGTGGCAGACCTCCGCCACCTCGTACATGTTGTGGCTGGTCCAAAGCACGCCGCCTTGGTCCCCCGCCGCGAAGGCGACGATGCGCGCCCGGATGTCGCGCGCGCTAGCCGGATCGATGGAGGCGGTGGGCTCGTCGAGCAGCAACAGCCTGGGTCGGTTGAGCATGGCCTTGGCCAAGCTCACCCTTGTCTGTTCGCCGGAGGACAGCACGCCGCACTTGGTCTGGCGATGGCGCTGCAGGTCGTAGTCGGCGAGCAGGGTCTCGATGCGCGCCGAAAGGCCCGTCACGCCATAGATCAGCCCGAAGACGCGCAGGTTCTGCTCCACCGTGAGGTTGCCGGGCAAGGGCACATGGGCGGCGGCGAAATTGGTGTGGGCCAGCGCCTGGCTGCGCGATCTCGCGAGGTCGATGCCAGCGATGCGGACGTAGCCCGCCGTTGGCTCAAGCACGCCCAGGATCATATTGATGATGGTGGTCTTGCCGGCGCCGTTGGGGCCCACCAAACCCACGATCTCGCCCGGCCGGACCTCGAAGGAGACGCCGTCCACGGCAGTCACCTCGGCGAAGGACCTGCGCAGCCCGACCGCTGATAAGACCGATTGAAACGGTTCCGCGTGCGTCACCGGGCCTTTGTAACCGGCGTGCGATCCGACCGCAACGGAACATTGTCAAAGTTACAGCCCTTCGTAATGTAGGCCTGGAACCCTCTCCTGAAATTGCCCGAGACCATCACCTCCATCGCTAACCGAACCTGGGCGAAGGTCAAGACTTAGGCGCGCTGGTATCAAAGCCCAACACTGATGGTCAATCCACACTGCTCAATCTGTCCACCTGGAGGGGCGCCAAGAACCGCACACCAGGCAGCCCGAAGGAAACGACGCAACGAACCCCAGCACTGCATAGCGGCGGACGAGAATCATAACCAGAGCGGTTCGTCGATACACTTTGTTGAGATTTCTCCACGGCAACATTCGCCGTTCTGGGTGCACCCGGCGGTGGTGTCGAAAGGCCTCCGCGATGTCCGGCGTCAATCGGGTGATCCTGACGTTGCAGCAGGGTCGCTTGTGCGGCCACTGCGATCACAAAGTCCGGCACCACGTATCAAAGCGGGATCACGGTGCTCGCCTGATCTCCCTGTTCGCCTTCGCCCTCATGCACCACGTAGCGAACGCTGTCTCCCACCCGCAACGCGTCGAAGCCTTTGCCGAGCACCGCATTGCGATGCAAATAGAGTTCATCGCCTGTGTCGGTAACAAGAAAACCATAGTCTTTGTCCGGCAACAGACGGACGATGCGCCCGATCGCGGGTGCCGCATGCGACTTCACATCGCCTCGCATTTCGCGGGCGTAATTCTGGAGCTGACGCTGCGCAGCATCGAAGGCATCGCGAATTGCAACATGCAGATCCTCATGTGCATGGTGCTCGGGCGGATCGCGCACGATGACGATTTCGCGGTTCGGTACGACCAAGTCAATGCGCACATGATACAGCACGCCCTGACGGTGATGGCGGTGCCTTGCCTCCACAACCACGTTGCAGGCAGTGATCCGATCGAAGAACCGCTCAAGCTCGGCGGCACGCTGGCGAACGTCATCCTCGGCTGCGGCCGGTGCATCCATGTTCCGAAAGGCGATCCGAAGGGGTTCCTGCATCTCTGCCTCCTGACAGCTCAAGCGCAACATAGATTTAGTCTCGTTCGGGCGCCTTGACCTCGATCAATCGGCGATGATCCTGCGGCGACCTGTCGCACTTGGCGGAGCGGACGGATCTGACGCCTTGGTGCGGCGTAGAGTGGCCCTGCTCCGCGGCCCGGGTTCTATCGCAGCGCGGCAAGCGGGATCCGGTTCAACGGGTATGCGCCAGCCCGCAGCAGCGGCAGCGCCCGGGCTGCCGCTGCCATGACCTGTCCGGCGATGGCAACATGGTCGAAGCGGCCTTCCAGCAGAAACCGCTGATGGTCTTTTCCACTCGCGCGGCCCCATCGCTCAATGACGAGCCCATGGCCCTCCTCTTCCAGCGTGGCCACGCTGTCAACCGGCAGAACCACCGTCTCCTCGTTGAGAAACAGCGGATCACTCCGGATGGCTCTGGCGGCCGGCTCGAGATCAGCGCCGGGCAATAGTTCCACGTAAACATAGCGCCGCGCACTGCCGTCCACGCCTTTAAACTCCGCGCAGAGCGCATCGCGGATGCCGGGGATGGCCCGCGCGGCGAGGGTATGGTGGAGGCTGACGCCGGGCCGGTCGTGCGTTGCAGTGCCGCCCTTCGGGCACAGCACAGCGAAAAGCTCCTCGAACAGCCCGCGTATCCCGGGGTCCCAGCCGGCGCCCACCACCGCCTGGACGCCGCGCCGAACCGCCATTCGATCGATCGTGTGCCAGTGCGTCTCACGCAAGCCGATGTCGAAGGCAGCCGCTTCGACGATGGGCGTATGATGCTGCAACAGGTCCGTGGCTGCTTCGCACACGAGCGCGGTTGGCAGACAAATCAATGCGGCATCGAGTTCGCCAAGCTCGCTCGCATGTGAGACCGTGGAGACATCGGCGAACTGAGCCGGCCTTGGGCTGAGCAGTGTGTCCGGTCTGCGCACGATGCCAGCCAGCGCCAGATCGTCCGATTCCAGAATCGCACTGCCGCAGGCCTGCCCGAGTCGCCCAAATCCGACGATGGCAAGACGACGTCGCTTCATACCAACTCCGTCACGCTAGGCTGGACGGCGGCGCGCGGTGAAACGCCCTACATCTCTACCTACAATGGAGCGCGTCCGCCTGTTGTCGCATTGATCTGGGTTAACCCAGGAACGGAGATGCTCCTGGGGTTGCCACGACCCGCGCGCTGCCAATCGTCGTCCACCGCAGCGCCGGTCATAAGGAGGGCTCCAGAACCTCCGCCGGCCCTTCCGTTGCAAAGCGCGGATCGTCGACACGCTCGGCGCTGACCAGTGCGGCGCGGGTCCAGGGTGGGAAGAGTACACCTTGCCCCGGCCTGAAGCCGGTCTTGACGTCGAATGCCTGTGCCGCCACTGCCCGCGCCTCCTGCTCGTTGGGCGCACGCGCCACCACAGGGCCGTGATGTGAGCTGGCCTCCCAGTTCGGGTCGGTCAGATCCAGAGGGGTCAGTGCCCAGATCGCCATTGTCCAACTCCGCCTACCAAAGCAGCCCATCAAGCATCGCGGATCGCCGGGCAGGCTTCCATGATGCAGATCAATTCTGCCGCGATAGATCGCTGCGCTGGACCCGGCGATAGCCGACCCAGCGCATCGCCAGCCGGGCGAGGCACCATTTCAGGAACGCGCCACAGGTCCTGGTCGGGCGTCATTCGACCCGATCCGGCGCCCGTTTGCCCGTGCGCGAGCCACCGCCACGGGGCGGTGGCTCGCGGGCAAGGGATCGCAGGCGGACGAGGCCAGCTTCCAATCGCGTGAATGCGAGGCTTTTGCGGTCGTGGCTGTCGAGATTGATCCCCAGGCGGCGTGCCAGCCCACGCACCAAGGGCAGAGGCGCCGGGTTGGCCTTCGTCCAGTATGGGCGCAACTCGCGCAAAAAAATGTTCACGGTAACCGGGCCCACGCCGTAAAAGTCCAGCAGCCGCGCTTCCAGATCTCTGCTGTCGCGCGCCACCTGATGCAGGCGCGAAAGGCTGCCACCGTAAAGGTCCAGCAGCATGCGGCAGGCGCTCAATATCTTGCGGGATTTGCTTTCATCGTAACGCACATATCCGCCCTCACGCATGACGGGATTGACCAAGTAGTCCCAGCCCGCGGCAAGGATCCTTCGCGGGCTGGTGAGGCCATGGCGAACGAAGGAATGGAAGGTGTTGCGCGCGATCGTCTCGGAGATTCGCTGGCCGAACAGCAGGCTGGCGAGGAACCAGAGAAACAGGTCCCGCTCCCGGCTGGCCGCCAGATCGAGCCCGAGCTCCTCCGAATAGAGCGGTGCGCGCCACAGGCTGCCGGGCTCCGGGAAGGCAACGGGGCGGCTGCGCGGGGGGCTCGGTACGCGTCGGCTGACGCCCTGGACCGCGCGCGGTTCAGGTGCGATGAGCAGACTGGTGGCAGCCTCCCGGAGGCAGGTGCGCTCTATATTCGCCATGATCTGTTATGAGAAAACTGATCGCCAGGTTCCTTGATCCGCCAATGCGCTGCAGCGCGCATTGATCTTAGTCAACGTAGAGTCGTCCTCCAGGCCATGCTCAACCTTGATCCGGCTTACATGCTCGAAGGCTCCCCTGCCTAGCGGCTAACGATCCCCGTCTGCCCCATAAGATCAAGCCGCATCTGTGCCGCCCCAAGCCTCGTCTGTTCCGGCATGATGAATACCGTAGAGCAGTCCACTATCCAGACCACCCTCGGCGTGTCTGTAACTATGGGTTGAAGCTGTCGATCGTATGCCGGAGGCGCCGAACGATCTCAGACCGGGCATGATCGTCCGCCGCAGCGTCGAGTCGTGCCGAAATATCGAGCAATAATTGCGAGCGCTCGTTATGCCAGTCCATATGCCCGATAAGTTCCGGATCAATCCGTTTGGGGGGCTGTGGTACGCGAGCACGCGCGCCATCTGGGCCGAGGTCATAAATGTCGTCGAGAACCGGCTGGATGATGCTGTTCACTTTTGGGATACTGCCTGCAACGCGGGCCGCCAGGCCAGAGATAGCCGGTCCTTCGCCATGCGCCAGAAAGAGCCCGCATGCGATCGGTTGTCTGGCCGCGATCCATCCTGCCAGCTCACCGCAATCTGCATGACCCGAATAGTCGTCGATCCAGCCAATTCGGGCACGTACTGTCACTTCATCGCCCTGAATCCGCACGGACCTGGCACCATCTTGGAGGATGCGCCCAAGGGTGCCTGGCGCCTGGTAGCCAGTCAGAAGAACCGTCGCGTTCCGCTTCCATAACCAGCGCTTCAAGTGATGTCGTATCCGGCCAGCATCGCACATGCCGCTTCCGGCCAAGATGATCTTGAAGCCGGTAACATGGTTGATGGCCCGACTCTCGTCCTCGGTCTCAGTGTACCGGAGCAACGGCGAGCGCAAAATGCGGGCAACGTCCACCTCACGATCGAGGTCACGCGCGTCGCGAATGAAGATCTCCGTGGCCCGCATCGCGAGGGGTGAGTCGATGTAGATAGGCACTGTGGGAATATCCCCCAATCCCATCAGAGATACCAAGTCGATCAAGAGCTCTTGTGTGCGCTCAACTGCGAATGCGGGAATGAGCAGCGGGGCCTCGTCGTTGAGCGCATCACGTACCTCGGCTGCCAGATGGGCGCGACGATCGGCAGCAGACTTTGGCTGTCGATCCACATCGCCATATGTCGCCTCGCAGAATACGTAGTCCAGGTGATTCGGAGCCTCGGGCGGTTCCTGCAGCGCCTTTTCCCGTGGTCCGAGATCTCCCGACACCAGCAATCGAAGCGGGCGACCACCGACGCCCTGCTGGTCGAACTCGATTTCCACCGAGGCGGAACCGAGAATATAACCGGCATTCCAGAACCGCGCCCTCACCCCGAGCATTGGATTGCACCACGTATGGTAGTCAACGGTCCGGAAGGCACGCAGTGAACCCACGCCGTCGGCTTTGGTGTAGATCGGGGTCACCGGTGGCTTGCCATGTCGCAGATTACGCCGGTTGAGCACCTCCACCTCGAACTCCTGGATGTGTCCCGCATCCGGCAGTAACGCCGAGCACAGATCCTTGGTGCCGCGTGTAGCGTAAATCTGTCCGGTGAAGCCCGCACGTATCAGCTTTGGTAGCAAGCCGCTATGATCGATGTGGGCGTGCGTAAGCAGAACCGCGTCGATGGTTGACGGCAAAAACGGAAAGTCCTGGTAGTTGAGCGCCTCCAGCGTCTTTGTGCCTTGGAACATCCCACAATCTACTAACAGGCGCGTGCGATCGGTCGCCAATAGCATGCGTGATCCGGTAACAGTCCGTGCCGCACCGAAGAAACTAACCGATACCGTCGTTGAGTTATGTCCTCCTCGCGCCGCATGTCGCATGACCGAACAGCGGGGACAGCGTGGCGTGCAGGCGCCTCATTGCCGCTCGGCGAATTGATAGCCGTTACGGTGCCGTGCCGCCGCGAGCGCGAAATCGAATTCGAAGGGCTCGCTGGCATAAATCTGATATAGCGGCTCGCCCTTGCCGACACGGTCGCCGATTTTTCTATGGATTAAGATTCCGGCGCCCTTGGCAACCGGGGCGCCCGCCAGCCGCGCCAGTTGGTTGAGTCGCAAATTGTCGATTGCCATGACAGTGCCATCTTGTTCCGCAATGATCTCCGCGGTCAATTGACCCAGCTCCGCGTGCGCCGGCGGTGGCCCTTGCGCGTCGATGATGCGCTGCATCGTTGCCAGCGCGGCTCCACCATTCAACAATTCTTGTGCCCGCCCATATCCCGCGCCACCGCGGAGCACTGGGTCAAAGTCCAGAATATGACCAGCGATGCGCAGTGCCTTCTCCCGAAGGTCGGGTGGCGCAGCTGGATCGCCCGACAGCACCTGCATGACGTCCCGAGCTTCCAATACCGGGCCGATGCCGTTGCCGATCGGCTGGTGGCCGTCGGTAAGGACCACGTCCGTACGCAGGCCCAGCCGATCTCCCAGAAACTCGAACAATTTCCTCAAGCGCATGGCTTCGTCGGCGTCATGCATCTTGGCATGAGGACCCACCGGAATGTCTATCAGCAACCTGGTGGAGCCAGCCGCCAGCTTTTTCGACAGTATTGAGGCGACCATCAGCTCACGGTTGTCGATGCCGAGCGGACGCTCGACGCTGATCAGCACATCGTCCGCCGGCGATAGCCGCACATGCCCGCCCCAGACAAGGCAGCCGTCACAGGTGTCAACGACCCGCCGCATGTCTCCGACATCAAGGTCGACCCGTGCCAGCACTTCCATGGTGTCCGCGGTTCCTGCAGGGGACGTTATCGCCCGCGAGGAGGTCTTTGGTATCAGGAGACCGTGCGCTGCGACGATGGGAACGACGATCATCGACGTGCGGTTGCCGGGGATCCCGCCGATGCAGTGCTTGTCGACGACAAGAGGGCGCTCCCACGTCAGGCGTGTACCTGCGTCGGCCATTGCCCATGTCAGGGCAAGTAATTCATCCGTCGACATAAAGCTTGCTGCGCCGACGAGGAACGCCGCGATTTCGATATCGGCCTAGCGATACGTCGTGAGGTCTCGTACAATCGCGCCGATGTCCGTAGACGACAATGTTCGGCCCGCGATTTTGCGTCGTACTGCATCCAGGCTGTTAGGTGGCGTGACGGGCGACAGGGTGATTTCGGCACCGTCAGGTTGCCCGAGGCGGCGAAAGGCGGGTTCCGCCAAGCCCAGCTCCGTCGGTCCGACGAGCCCTGGGTCGTCCGCCGTCATCAAGGTAGCGATGACCGTCCGCTCTGATCCGGCGATCTCGACCCGACTGAAGCTGCGGAACACTTCGGGTCGGAGGGCCAGGGAACTGGCCAGGATGACGGCAACGTTTTCTCGCCCCGTATCGAGCGCCAAGCGGCGGACACGTAGGGTTACGCCCTGTCGCGCCGCAACTTTGTCGCTCACCACCGGTTCAGGCCGCGCATGTGCATAAAGCGGAATTCCCCCTCCGGGCGTCAGGTTGGCGCCGGACCATGCACCCTGCGCCGGCCCGGCACCGGGGGGCTGGGCGGAGGATGTGCATGCCGCCCGCAACGGTTAGTCAGGCTGCAGGATCCACGCATTGACCCAGGTCAATAGAGTGCCACGGCTACAGGTGGGTCTTTCACTGGTTGCGCGCCCCAGTCTTCGGCCGAGACCGGCGATCTACCACCAACGCATCGGAACTCGGTGCTACGGCAGAGATACGAAGAAGGATCACCCGAATGTCGCCCCATCGGGTTCCGCCCTGCATCGCTGGCGTTGGTTCCGATTCTGGCGGCGATCCTGGTTTAGGCACTGTCGTCAAAGCAACCATCGTATGCCGACCACGCCAGGAGTCAGAATGCCCGTCGCCCACACGAGGGCGGATGCGACATTGGCGATTTGAAATGAGACTGGAGGCATGGCGCAGATCCCGGCAACGAGGGGAACGGCTGATCGGAGAGGCCCGAAGAAGCGGCCGAGGAAGATGCCTGCGGTGCCCCATTTCCTGAAGAAGACCTCGCCCCTTGGTAGCAGATCAGGATGCCGCGACAGGGGCCAAAATCGCGCAATCTCATGCTTGTAGTGATACCCGAGCCAATACGAAACCCAGTCGCCGAGTATCGCGCCAACCACGGCCGCGAGCCAGATCGGCCAGAACCCGATGCCGGTGGCACCGATCAGCCCGCCGATGCCGAACAGAATGGCGGTCGCTGGCAGCACAAGCGAGATGAACGCGAGCGATTCCCCGAAGGCCAGAGCGAAAACAATGGGGACCGCCCAGCTCTCTTGTTCCCTGACGAACGTCAGGACCGTGTTGTACGGGTCGCCGATGGTCTCCTCCTTGGGGCATTCACTTCCAGCCCTGCGGGGCGGCGCGAGCTCGCTGGACCGCCGACCGGCGATGGTTGAGCGAGATCAAGGCATTTTGGCTGCGATCAGCCATAGTCCCACATCATTGTGTCCAGTGGCACCTGCCGTGCCAAAAAAGAGGGGCCTGCATGGCCATCGATTGGTCGTTCGATATCCTGCGATGGATTGAGCGCCGCCGCCACTCTTCCGGCACCGCAGCCCGCCGGGAAGGCCTGTCGCCGGCCGCCCGTTCTATTGCCGACCGCTCTACCGTCTTCGTCTCACGCGGCCTATCAAAGATCTATCACATGGGCGAAGTCGATATCGTCGCGCTCCGATCGGTGGATCTGGAAATCCACGGGGGCGAATTTATCGTCCTGCTCGGCCCATCCGGCAGCGGCAAGTCGACGCTGCTCAACATCCTCGGCGGCTTGGACGCGCCTATCAGCGGGGAGGCATGGTTCCGCGATCACAATCTGGTCGGCGCCAGCGAGCAGCTTCTGACCCAGTATCGACGAGAACATGTCGGCTTCGTCTTTCAATTCTACAACCTGATCCGAAGCCTGACAGTGCGCGAGAACGTCGCCCTCGTCACGGAAATCGCCGACAATCCAATGCAGCCCGAGGACGCGTTAATCTTGGTTGGGCTGGATCAGCGGCTCGACCACTTTCCCTCACAGCTTTCCGGAGGCGAGCAACAGCGGGTGGCGATCGCCCGTGCCATTGCGAAGC
Source organism: Acetobacteraceae bacterium (assembly GCA_003133265.1). Taxonomy (GTDB): domain Bacteria; phylum Pseudomonadota; class Alphaproteobacteria; order Acetobacterales; family Acetobacteraceae; genus PALSA-911. The sequence goes on along the minus strand of PKWQ01000472.1, from coordinate 10,024 downwards.
GGCCGGACGTACTTCTGTGTGATGAGCCAACTGGCGCGCTCGACTACCGGACCGGCATCGTCGTCCTGGCGGCCATCGCCCGCATCAATCAGAGTTTGGGTACCACCGCCGTCATCATCACGCGCAACGCGGCGATCGCCAACATGGCCGATCGGGTGGTGCACCTGGCCGATGGCACCATCGCTCGGATCGTCGTGAACGAGAGGCGCCTGGCACCCGAGGAGATCAGCTGGTGAGAATGTTGAACCGCAAGCTTGTCCGCGACCTCGGCCGGATGCGCGGCCAGGTGTTCACCATTGCACTGGTGCTGGCTTGCGGGATCGCTGTCCTCGTGGCGGCGACCGCCACATACCAGTCGCTGATCGCCTCGCAGGCTGCGTTTTATGATGAGGCTCACTTCTCCACCGTATTTGCCAGCGCCAAAAGCGTCCCGCTGGCGATTGCTGCGCGGATTGCGATGATATCCGGCATCGGTTTGGTCGAGACGCGCGTAGCCGAGGATGTGACTGTCACGCTGGGCAGCGACGGGGAGCCGCTCACCGCGCATGTTCTGTCGCTCCCCGAAGACGGCGCGCCACAACTCAATCGACTGCATCTTCGCCAGGGCCGGCTGATAACGCCTGGTGCTGTCGATGAGGTGCTGGTCAGCGAGGCGTTCGCCGCCGCCAACTAGCTCCGCTCCGGCGATACGATCACCGCCATCTTTAACGGCCGGCTACAGCCGTTGCGCGTGGTAGGGATCGTGCTGTCAGTGGAATACGTGTTCGCGACCCGCCCTGGTGACCCAATTCCTGATGATCGGCGCTACGGCATCCTATGGATGGGCCGCAAGGCATTGGCCGCCGCATTCGACATGGAAGGTGGGTTCAATGATGTCGTTGCGAGCCTGGCGCCAGGCGCCAATCTGCCTGCCGTCCTAGCCACACTGGACGCGTTGCTAGAGCCCTATGGCGGCCTCGTCGCCTATGGCCGCGCCGATCAGCCGTCGCACCGCTTTCTGACGGACGAGATCGCCCAGCAGCAGGTGATGGCCACCACGATCCCGGCCATATTCCTTGCGGTCGCCATCTTCCTGCTGCATGGCATGCTCGACCGGCTGATACGCGCGCAGCGCGAGCAGATCGCTGCATTGAAAGCGCTCGGCTAGGGCAATCCGGCAATTCCCTGGCATTACGTCAAGTTCGCACTCGTCGTTGTTGGAGCCGGTGCCCTGCTGGGTGTTCTTCTCGGACTCTGGTTGGCGCGCATGATGGTGATGAGCTACACCAGCTTTTTCCGCTTCCCGCACTTGGCTTTTCACATCGCGGCCTGGGTGCCGCTCGTCGCGATTGGCCTTGGCTTGTTGGCAGGTGTCGCCGGAGCGATCGGCGCCGTGGAGTCTGTGGCGCGGCTTGCACCAGCCGAGGCGATGCGACCACAGGCGCCACGCGCCTACCGGCACGGCGTACTCGACAGACTTGGCTGGATCCGCCGCCTGTCGATGCGCCAGCGCATGGTGATGCGCAGCCTGACCGACCGCCCGCTGCGCGCGGCACTCATCATCGCCGGCATAGCACTCGCCGTGCCGATCATCGTGGTCACGCTGTTCTGGCAGGATGCGCTCGACTTCATGATCGACGTGCAGTTCGCCGCGGCGGACCGCGCGGATGTGGTCGTCGGTTTCACGACCGCAGTCCCTGGGCGTGCCCAGCGCGAGATTGCCCATCTGCCTGGCGTGTTGATGACGGAAGCCTACCGTATCGTCCCGGTCCGACTGCGCGCCGGTCAGTACAGCTATCGAACGGCAATTACGGGGCTACCGCCGAACCCCGTATTGCGGCGTCTCGTCAACGCTGATCTCCGCGTCGTGCCGCCCCCGGAAGATGGTCTGCTGCTGTCCAGCCGGCTGGCACGCCGCCTCGACCTGCACCCCGGCCAAGTCGTGGCCGTCGAGATCCTCGAAAGCCAGCAGATCCACACCCAAATGCCGGTGGTGGGGCTGCTGGATGAGTTGCTGGGTATCGGGGCCTATATCCAGATTGGCGCGCTTAACCGGCTATTGGGCGAAGCAGATAGCATCAGCGCGGTCGGTGTTTCCGTAGCAAATGCAAACGATGTCGTGTTGCGCCGGGCGCTGCTGGATCGGCCGAAGGTGGCGACCATCAGTGATCGTGCCGTGTCATTGCGGCAGTTCCGGGAGACGACACAGACTTTTGTTCTCGTGATGGCTGGCATTCTGTCGGCTTTCTCCATCGTGATCGCGATCGGCGTGGTCTACAACCACGCACGCATTGCGCTGCAGGAGCGAGCCTGGGAACTCGCGGGCCTGCGGGTGCTGGGTTTCACTCGTGCCGAGGTTGCCTGGTTGCTGTTCGGCGAGCTGCTTCTGCAGCTGTTGATCGCGGTCCCGATCGGACTATGGCTGGGCTACTGGCTCGTGCGTGGTCTGATCGCCTTGCACGACACGGAAATGTTCCAGATCCCGGCGATAATCCAGCCGCGAAGCTATGCGCTGGCTGGGGCGGTGGTCCTCTTGAGCGGTGCCGCCAGTGCACTGTTGGTGCGCCACCAGATCAATCGCCTTGATCTCGTCGGTGTGCTGAAGGCGCGGGAGTAGGACGATGTGGTGGCTCAGACGCCTGCTGTTGTTGTCCGGGGGCGTCATGCTCCTCATGGTCCTCGGCTGGGCATTCTGGCCATCCCCCGTGGACGTCGAGACCGCTCGCGTCCAGGGTGAGCGATTTGAAGAGACGATCCTTGAGGATGGCCAGACCAGGGTACGCGAACGCTACGTCGTGGCAGCGCCGCTTGCTGGCACTTTGCTTCGTATCGATCTCATGGCCGGCGATGCGGTCGAGGCCGGTGCGGTCGTCGCTTCCATTCTGCCCAGCCGGGCGCCGTTGCTCGACCCGAGAGCCCGACAGGAGGCCGAGCAGCGGCTCGGCGCTGCTGAGGCGATGCTGGCGCGGGCTGGCGCTGTTGTCGCCCAGGCAGAGCGGATCGCCGAGCAAGGCGCGGGTGGATGCAGACCGGTCCCGCACCCTGGTTGCGCAAGGGGCCGCTCCGCACAGCCGACTGGAGCGCGACGCCCTCGCACTGCACACCGCCTTGCGCGAATTGGAGGCGGCGCGCCTCGCCCGGCATGCGGCAGAGCACGGGGCGCATCCTGCGTGTAATGCAGAAGAGTGAGGCGCCTGTCTCGCTTGGCGCTCCTCTGGTTGAGATCGGCGATCCCACCGACCTGGAGGTGGTCGCCGATGTGCTCACCACTGATGCGGTACGTGTCCATTCGGGCGATCCGGTACGCATCGAGGGCTGGGGTGGCGACATGCCACTTGAAGGCAGGGTGCGCCTCGTGGAGCCAGGCGCTTTCACCAAGGTGTCGGCGTTGGGAGTGGACGAGCAGCGAACCGACGTCGTAATCGATATCACTTCGCCAGCCATTGAACGAGCTTCACTGGGCGATGCCTACCGTGTCGATGTTCGTATCGTCATCGCCGCGCTGGACGACGCGATTGTCGTGCCGGCGGGCGCACTGTTCCGATAACGAGACGGATGGTCGGTGTTCGTCGCAGCGGATGGCCGGGCCCATAAGCGTGCCGTGACCGTTATACGCCGGAGCACCATTGAGGCTGCCGTGGCAAAAGGGCTCGCAGCCGACGAACGGGTGATCCTCTTTCCGGGTGAAGCGGTCGCTGACAGCGTGCGCATTCGGGTCCGCTGAACAGTTGGATACGACCGTGATCGACCTCGGTCTCTTTCTGGCTGGCTTTGCCAGCTGGGCGATCAGCACGCTGTCGGCTGGCGGTGGCAGCATCCTGATTGTAGCTGCCATTGCCGCGTTGCTCCGCGGTCACGCAATCGCTCCGGTGATCACGTTTGCCAGCTTCATTGCCAGCCCGGCCAGGATCGTTCTCTTCTGGGGCCATGTCGAATGGCGCGTGGTGCGGTGGTATGTGCCTGGAGCGACTGCGGGCGCAATTCTAGGTGGCTGGGCCTTTGCCCAGGCCGACGCACGGTTGATACAGATCTATCTAGGATTGTTTTTGGTCAGCACGTTCTTGCAATATCAGCTAGGCGACCACCCCTGGTCGTTCCGCATGCGTCTACCTTGGTTTCTGCCTGTATCGTTCGCCTCCGGGCTGACATCGGCAGTTGTCGGCGCGAGTGGTCTCCTTGCTAATCCCTTCTACCTCAATTACGGGCTGGCCAAGGAGCGGATGCTGGCGACCCGCGCCGTCAATTCCCTGTCGATCCAGATCGTCAAGAATTTTATGTATCTGACGTTCGGCGTATTGAACTGGGACCTGGTCCGGCATGGTATTTTTGCGGGCGCCGGTGCTGTGTTGGCCATATGGGTGACGCGCCCGTGGCTGCATCGTCTTGCTCCACGTCGATTCCGCCAATTTGCCGTGTCAGTTATGGTGATCGCCGGGTTGTTGATCCTATGGCAGCAGCGCGCATGGATCTTGAGCCCGTTCGTGGATCGGTAGCCTACCGATTTGGAGAAGAGGGTCAGTTCAATGCAGAGTTACAACCACTCTTGCCTCGATCGGCTATACACCGGAGCAAATCGACGCAATCATCGGCACATGATCTGCCGATACGTCGTCTCGGTGGCCGTCCGCACGGGATAGAGCAGGCAGGCCGATACAGCGAGGAGAGCAATATGCGCGTCTTCACCACCCTTCCGATGCGGCACTGGCGTGAGGCGGGACCTGCTGGCGCGGCTGCGGAGGCGGTCGGCTTCGATGCGGTGATGACGGTCGAACTGGGCCACGACCCGTTCACGCCGCTGGCCCTCGCGGCCCTGGCTACCGAGCGGATCGAACTCACGCCCTCGATCGCGGTTGCCTTCCCCCGCAGCCCGACGGTGATAGCCTCACAGGCCTGGGACCTCCATGCAAATTCCAACGGCCGGTTCGTGCTCGGGTTGGGGAGCCAGGTGAAGGGCCATAACGAGCGGCGCTTCGGCATCCCGTGGACGCCGCCCGCGCCGCGGCTGCGCGATTATGTGCGAGCGCTGCGCGCGATCTGGCGCAGTTGGGAAACCGGGGCAAAGCTCGACTACCAAGGCGAGCACTACAAGCTGACGCTGATGACGCCGGATTTCTCGCCGGAGCCAACTGGTCTGCCGATGGTGCCGGTCACCATCGCCGCGGTCGGCGAGGCGATGCTGCGGGTCGCTGGCGAGGTTTGCGACGGCGTACGGCTGCATCCTCTCTGCTCGCGGCTTTATCTGGAACAGATCTGTCTGCCGCGCATCGAGGAAGGCATGCGCCGCAGCGGCCGAAAGCGCGCCTATTTCGACGTACACGGCGGCGGCTTCGTGGCAACCGGCCCGGATGCAGCCGCGGTCGCGGCCGCGATGGAGTGGGTGCGTGGGCGCGTTGCGCTCTATGCATCCACGCGCACCTACCTGCCTATTCTTGCGCTGCATGGCCTGGAGGAGCTGAACTTGGCGCTGCACGCACTGACGGTCGCGGGGCGGTGGCAGGAGATGCCAAAACTGGTGTCGGACGATGTGGTGCGGATTTTCGCGGCCTGCGGTACCTATGCGGAGATCGCCGGTGTTATCGGAACGCGGTTCGGTGGGGCGGCTGATTCAATCGACCTCAACTTCCCGCCGGATGCGCCGCCCGGCCTGCAGCGGGAAATCCTGACCGATATCCACAGCATTCCGCAGGCGTTCATCGGTTTTCGCACCTGATCCGGCAGGAAGGCGACTCGCGCCTTCACGGCCAAATGGCGACCGTCGAATGATGGGACCATCGATTGTGTGTCCCCTCCACTACCTTGTCCAGTCATCAGAGCTGATCTGATCCCCGGAAACCGGATCGTTTTTGGTTGGAGTTTTCCCCTCTAGCTTTCCCGGCTGGGAGGGGTGGAAAACGATGAAGGCATCCAAGTTCTCGGACGCGCAGAAGGCGTTCATCCTGAAGCAAGGCCGTGACGGCGTGCCGGTGGCGGATATTTGCCGCAAGGCTGGCATCAGCCGGGCGACCTACTTCAACTGGAAGAAGGAGTACGAACAGCTCCCATGGTGCAAACCACTAGGCGACAGCGCCTGGATCACGGCACTATCGACATCCTATCCGCCGACCGCGATTACTCGATGTCCACATATGATTTTGGATTGGCGGTGCAGTTTCGGCTCATTCTCGCTGCCGTGGCCGATGTGATAAGAAGATATATGCGTGATACCCAGACCACATCGGCGGTAGCTGGCCCCGAAAATACGCGGCTGAAGACAGGTGGACCTCCTCAGCGACGCCGCTGGCCCGGAATCGTGGGGGTCGCGTTGGTCGTGCTGGTCCTCATCGTCAGCTTGATCGCCGCAGTGGCGCCAAGCGTGCTACCGGCCAGCCCCAGGCTCGATGAGGACACGAGGAAGGTCGCGGCTCTCGTCATCTTCGTCGCAAGCTATCTGGCCCTCGCCATCGGCAAGATACCGGGACACAGAATCGATCGTGCCGGCGTGGCGCTGGTGGGCGCCGGCCTTATGGTCGCCTCCGGTGTGCTGCCGCTGGAAGATGCCTACAAGGCGATTGACCTAGACACCATCACATTGCTGCTCGGCATGATGATCGTCGTGGCCAGCCTGCGCTTGTCCGGTTTTTTTGTGATCGCCACGACATGGGTCCTCGAGCACGCGAAACGACCGTTGATCCTGTTGTGCGCGGTGACTGCCACGTCCGGTATCTTCTCGGCTTTCCTGGTCAATGACGCGATCTGCCTGGTGCTCGCTCCGCTGGTCCTGGACCTGACGCTGCGCATGGGCCGCAAGCCGGCGCCCTACCTGCTGACGGTGGCGATGGCCTCCAACGTCGGATCGACCGCCACGATCACCGGCAACCCGCAGAACATCATGATCGGCAGCTTCTCGCAGATCCCCTACACGACGTTTACTCTGGCGCTCGGGCCGATCGCGCTGGTCGGACTGGTCATCACCGTCGGATTGGTGGCCCTGTGCCACCGTGAGGAATTCGCCGGTGGCGGCCAGATGACGGCGGTCAGGGTTAACATCCGCGTCAATCGCGTGCTTGTCGGACGCGCGCTGGTGGCAACCGCGGCGATGGTCATACTGTTCTTCGTGGGGCAGCCGCCGGCCAAGGCGGCCATCATCATCGGGGGTCTTCTGCTGCTCACGCGGCGCGTCAAGAGCGAGCGGGTCTATGCCGAGATCGATTGGTCGCTGCTGCTGATGTTCGTCGGATTGTTCATCATCGTTGCCGGGGCGCAGCGCGCCCTGCTGACACCCGACCTGGTCGCGCGCGTCAGCCGCCTGCACCTCGATCAAATCCCTATTCTGAGCGCGGTCACGGCCGTGCTGTCCAACTTGGTCAGCAACGTGCCGGCGGTGCTGATGATGAAGCCTTTCGTTGAATCCTTGCCGGATCACGCCACAGCATGGCTGACCATCGCCATGGCATCCACTTTGGCGGGCAATTTCACCATCCTTGGTTCCATCGCGAACCTGATCGTGGTGCAGAAGGCCGCCACGCGCGGGGTCGAGATCGGCTTCTGGGACTACTTCCGGGTCGGCGCGCCGCTGACCGTCATCACGCTCGTGATTGGCATGCTTTGGATGTGGCTATGACGTCGGTTACGAAGGGGGCGCAGCTTCCAGCTGCACTCGCTCGACGCCATCAATTTTCTGCTCGCCGATGTCCGCGGCGCCCTCACGCCTCGCCCTCCTGACTCCATCATGCGGCGGCCTTGCGCCGACGGCGAAGAGAAGCGAGTGACCCATGGGAAGGGCTTCAGGCGAGAGAAGCGGCTTGACCCGAATAACTCCAATCAGAGAGGACACTCATACTTTCGCTAATGGATGAGACCAGCCTCACGATAATATTTCAGCGCCCCTGGATGGATCGGTATGACCGCCTCACTGGGCACCATGTCCTTGATCTCCAAGGTCGGCAGTGCGGGATGCAAGCGCCGGAAATCGGCAAAATTCTCGAACACCGCCTTGACCACGGCATAAGCCAGCTCGTCCGGCTGATTGCTCGATGTGACGAGCACGGCCAGCGTGCCGATTGTCCGGACGCCATGGGGGTTTCCGGCGTACATGCCGCCGGGGATGACAGCCGCGATGTAATAGGGATGTGCAGCAAGGAGCCGATCGATCGGCGGACCGGCGACGCGCACCAGCCTCGCCCGGCAGCCGGTCGTCGCCTCCTGGGTCAGCCCATTGGGATGCCCCGCCTCAAAAATGATCGCGTCGACTTTGTTGCCACAAAGCGCTTGGTTCTGTTCGGCGGGATCGAGTTCCAGCACATGCTCGGGATCCGATATCGTCCAGCCATAATATCCGAGGACGACATCGCGGGTGAAGGTATATCCGGCACCGCTCTTCCCGATGCCGACACGCTTGCCGCGCAAATCCTGGAAATCGCGGATGCCGGTATCGGCGCGAGCGACAACGGTAAATGCTTCCGGGTAGAGCGCGATCAACATGCGCAGCTTGGGATCGGGACCGGCAGCAGCGAACGGCCCCTCGCCACGAAAAGCGGCATAGGCGACGTCGGTCTGCGAAAGGCCAAACGTCGCCTCGCCGCTCTCGATCTGTCGGACATTCGCCACCGAGCCATCAGAACTCACCGCAACGCACGGCCTTACCTGATGCTCGGCGGCCAGATTGAACATGCGGCAGATCGCATTTCCGACGGGATGATAGATGGCGCCGGGGGTTCCGGTGGTGAGAGTAACCGGGGTGGGAGCGAGAACAACCGACACCGCCATGCAGCCTGCAACGGTACTTGCCATGATCGCCGCGGCAATGCATGGCAGTTGTCTAAACGGCATGGCCGAGTACTCCCTTGCCCGCCTCGTTGGCGCGCCTCATGTGTCAAGCTCATACTGGATATTCGAGCCGTCACGCTCAAACTCACCGCGCACCCAAAGGTTTTCCTCATCATACCAGATGCTGCCGGCGAGATATGGCGTGATGAGCGTATAGCGTGTGACGCGAACCTGTCGGCCGGCGATCGCGATTCGCTCGTCGGCAAACTTGCGTGCGCTGACACCGATGATGCCACCATGCTGCGCGTCGACCACCGTCGCCTGCTCCAGCACCGCCGGCGTCCACAGGCTGTTTGATGTCAAGGTTGCGGCGGAAGCGATAAACGGACCGCCCTTGCTCACCACGCGAAATCCCTGGGACGTCGCCACGCCCGCAACGTGGAGGGTCTCGACATGTTCCACCGTTTCGCTGTTCAGCGTCATCAGCCGCCTGGCGCGCCAAGTCTCTTCGGAGCGATGACTGAACGCAAATACGATAAAAAAGGCTATCTTGACCAGGAGATGGATCTCGGTGCTGATCCGCGTTTCTCCGGTTTCCGACGAATACAGGACCGTATGGGCGCCGATCCTGTCGCCCTTGTACAGGATCGAGAAACGTCGATTGCCGGCCGCGGTCGGTAAGATGATTGCTGTCGCGGCATGACCGACGCGAGGAAGAGCGCAACCGATGGCCCCGGCACATCCGGCCATTAGAAGCGTGCGTCGCGGAACAGACTTCCGGCGCTGAATACTATGATTTAGGCGGGCCGGTTGGGGCACGCTCACGATTCTGTGCTCCACTCAAGATTGGGATCTTACCGCGCTCTTGATGCAGATCAATGTCTAGCATTACAGTTGCGGTTTCTGTTTGATATGAGCTTTTTTGTGCTGAGGCTTGGTGTGCCCTTCGCCAGAGCGACCATGCGATAACGTAGGCGGGTTGGATGCGTCTTTGCGCGAGCCTAGCGGCGATGCGGCGGATTTCCTGGCTGGACCAGCGGATCAGTGGTGCGTGGGTCTGGCGGTTCGGCGCATTGTTTTTGGGGGCGTCGTGGTGTTCGCGCGATGACGGATCGCGGCCATCATTGCGAAGGCCAGCATCACCAGCGAAACATGGCGATGCCATCCATGCCAGGGGCGGGTCTCGTTGTGGTCGAGGCCCAGTTCGTTCTTTGCGGTCTCGAAGCTGTCTTCGATAGCCCAGCGGTGTCCCTCGACCTTGACCAGCGTCTCGATGCCGGTTCCAGCGGGACACCAAGTA
>PKWQ01000464.1 GCA_003133265.1 Acetobacteraceae bacterium | reverse complement strand
GCGGCTGATCGCCAATGGCCACGCCTACGCGGCCGAGGGCCATGTGCTGTTCGCGGTCGCCAGCGATCCCGAGTACGGCAAGCTGTCCGGCCGCAGTTCGGACGAATTGCTGGCCGGCGCGCGTGTCGAAATCGCGCCGTACAAGCGCGATCCCGGCGATTTCGTGCTGTGGAAGCCCTCCACCCCGGAGCAGCCGGGCTGGGACAGCCCCTGGGGCCGGGGCCGGCCGGGCTGGCACATCGAATGCAGCGCCATGTCCTGGCGCTATCTGGGCGAGACCTTCGACATCCATGGCGGCGGGCAGGATCTGATCTTCCCGCACCACGAGAACGAGCTGGCGCAGAGTTGCTGCGCCTTTCCCGGCAGCTTCTTCGCCCGCACCTGGGTGCATAACGGCATGCTGCTGGTGAACGGCGAGAAGATGTCCAAGAGCCTCGGCAATTTCTTCACCGTGCGCGACGTGCTGGCCAGGGCCCCCGGGGAAGCGATCCGGCTGCTGCTGCTGCGCGCGCACTACCGCGCCGCGCTGGATTTCACCGACGCGGCGCTGGCGGCGGCGAAACAGGAGCTGGACCGGTTCTACCGGGCGCTGGAGCGCCATCCCTCCATCGCCGCCGCGACCACGGTGCCGGCGCCGGTGCTGGAGGCGCTGTGCGACGACCTGAACTCGCCGCTTGCCCTGTCGCACATGCACGCATTGGCCGACGCCGCTCTGGCGGGAGACCCCGCCGCCGCCGCCGGGCTGCGCGCGGCGGGCGGGGCGCTCGGTCTGCTCCAGGCCGATCCCTCGGCGTGGTTCCGCGGCGGCGGCGATGGCGCCGAGATCGACGCCGCCATCGCCGCCCGGCTGGCGGCGCGCAAGGCGCGGGATTTCGCCCGCGCCGACGCGATCCGCGCCGAACTCGCCGCCAAGGGCATCGTGCTGGAGGACGGACCGCAGGGCACCACCTGGAGGCGCGTTTCTTGACCGGGCGCGACGGCGGCGCCGATCTGCACCCGATCGGCAACAGCCCGGTGGTCGTGCTGGTGCGCCCGCAGTTGGCCGACAATATCGGGGCAGTGGCCCGCGCCATGGCCAATGGCGGGCTGTTCCATTTGCGTCTGGTCGCCCCGCGCGACGGCTGGCCGCAGGAGAAGGCATGGCGCACCGCGTCGGGCGCCGACCGCATCCTGGACGCGCTGACGGTGCATGAGACGGTGGCGGACGCGGTCGCCGACCTGCACCGGGTGTTCGCCACCTGTCCGCGCCCGCGCCACATCGTCAAGCCGGTGCTGACCGCGCGCGGCGCGGCGGCGGAGCTGCGCGAGGTCTGCGCCCGGCCGCTGCGCGCCGGCATCCTGTTCGGCCCGGAGCGCGCCGGGCTGGACAACGACGACATGGCCTGCGCCGACGCGCTGGTGCGGTTCCCGCTGAACCCCGCCTTCATGTCGCTCAATCTGGCGCAGGCGGTGATGGTGATGGCCTACGAATGGTGGACCGCCGCCGACGACACGCCGCCGCGCGCGCTGATGACCAACGAGAGCCGGGTCGCCAACAAGGACCGGCTGGAGAATTTCCTGGCGCATCTGGTGGACCAGTTGGATGCCTGCGGCTTCCTGCGCAACCAGCCCAAGCGGCCGGGCATGGTGCGCAACATCCGCCATCTGTTCCAGCGCGGGGAAATCACGGAGCAGGAGTTGCGCACCCTGCACGGCATCGTCACCGAACTCGCCATCGGCCGCCGCCAGCGCGGCCGGCAGGAGAACGAGGACGGCAGCTTTTCCGACTCCGCCGTGCCCCTTCGCCCCCCAGGCGACCGCTAGGCGGGCGCCGTCAGCCGAGCCGGGCGGCCAGCCTGCGGGCCATCAGCCAGCCGGGCAGGGCGGAGGCCGGGGCGGCGGGCAGCAGCAGCAGCCAGCCGAAAGGCTGGCCATTGACGATCAGGTCCATGCCGATGCCGAGCATCATGCCGCCGATCAGGCTGCCTGACACGCCGGAGGCGATGCCGAGCCAGAGTATGTCGCCGCGATTGATCATGTGCCGTCCGTCCTGCGATGGAACGGCTTGCTAGGCCATGCCTCCACGCTTTGACAAGTCGGGTTGGTTTGACAAGCCGGCCCCGCCCGCCTATACGCCCGCCCCTGTCCTGCCCCGCATCCCGCGCGGCGGGAGCCGATCATTGCCGGGAACGTGGACGGACCCCAAGGGAAGCCCGAATGGGAAACCCGGATGGGTCCGCGCCCGCCGCGCCGCCAGCGCGGACTACCGGTGCAACAAGCCGACAACCGTGGTTAAGCGGTGCGGCATAGATAATGAAGGATACCGCGCATGACCAAGCGCGCCGAAAGCAAGTACAAGATCAATCGCCGCCTGGGCGTGAACCTATGGGGCCGCCCGAAATCCCCGGTCAACAAGCGCGAATACGGTCCCGGCCAGCACGGCCAGCGCCGCAAGAAGCCCAGCGACTTCGGCATTCAGCTGATGGCCAAGCAGAAGCTGAAGGGCTACTACGGCAACATCAGCGAGAAGCAGTTCCGCAAGTATTACGAGGAGGCCGTGCGCCGCAAGGGCGACACCTCCGAGAACCTGATCGAGCTGCTGGAGCGCCGGCTGGACGCGGTGATCTACCGCATGAAGTTCGCCATCACCCCCTTCGCCTCGCGCCAGTTCATCAATCACGGCCACATCACCGTGAACGGCAAGCGCGTGAACATCCCCTCGTACCTGGTGCGCGACAACGACGTGATAGAGGTCAAGGAGAAGTCCAAGCAGCTCGCCATGGTGCTGGACGCCTCCCAGTCCGGCGAGCGCGACGTGCCCGACTATATGGAAGTGGATCACCGCGCCATGAAGGGCCGCTTCGGCCGCGCGCCGAAGCTGACCGACGTGCCGTATCCCGTGCAGATGGAACCGAATCTGGTGGTCGAGTTCTACTCGCGCTAATCGGACGCCCTATATGTATCTGCAAGCGCCGGGCGGGTTCTCCGTCCGGCGTTTTCATTGAGGCCCTGATGACTGATACGTCGGAAGAAATCGCCCGCCGCCGCACCTTCGCCATCATCTCCCACCCGGACGCGGGCAAGACTACGCTGACCGAGCGGCTGCTGCGCGCCGGCGGCGCCATCCAGCTTGCCGGCAACGTCCGCGCCAAGGGCGAGCGGCGGCGCACCCGCTCTGACTGGATGGGGATCGAGCGCGAGCGCGGCATTTCCGTCGTTACCTCGGTGATGACCTTCGAGTACCAGGGCTGCGTGTTCAACCTGCTGGACACGCCGGGCCACGAGGATTTTTCCGAGGATACCTACCGCACCCTGACCGCCGTCGATTCCGCGGTGATGGTGATCGACGCCGCCAAGGGCATCGAGGCGCGCACCCGCAAGCTGTTCGAGATCTGCCGCCTGCGCGACATCCCGATCATCACCTTCGTCAACAAGATGGACCGCGAGGCGCGCGACCCGTTCGAACTGCTGGACGAGGTGGCGAACACCCTGGCGCTGGATACCGCGCCGGTCACCTGGCCGGTGGGCCGCGCCGGCGATTTCGTCGGCACCTACGATCTGCGCAAGCGGCAATACCATCTGACCCAGGAACTGCCGCAGTCCGATCCCCGCCTGATCGCGGTTGCGGAAGAAATCGATCTGGCCCGCGCCGCGCTGCCGGAGTTCGACGAGGCGTCCTTCGCCGCCGGGCACCTGACGCCGGTGTATTTCGGCAGCGCGATCAAGGAGATCGGCGTCGCCGACCTGCTGAACGGACTGGCCGAGTATGGCCCCCGCCCCCGCAACCAGCCGGCCGACAAGCGGGTGGTGGAGGCGAACGAGCCGGGCCTGACCGCTTTGGTGTTCAAGATCCAGGCCAACATGGACCCGAACCATCGCGACCGCATCGCCTTCGCCCGCGTCTGCTCCGGGCGGCTGACGCGCGGGATGAAGCTGATCCAGGTGCGCACCGGCAAGACCATCCCGCTGCACGCCCCGCAATTCTTCTTCGCCCGTGAGCGCGAGATCGCCGACGAGGCATTCGCCGGCGACGTGGTCGGCATCCCCAACCACGGCACCCTGCGCATCGGCGACACGCTGACCGAGGGCGACGACATCAATTTCGTCGGCGTGCCGTATTTCGCCCCGGAAATTCTCCGCCGCGTCCGCCTGGACGACGCGATGAAGGCGAAGAAGCTGCGCCAGGCGCTACAGGAACTGGCCGAGGAAGGCGTGGTGCAACTGTTCCGCCCGCAGGACGGCAGCCAGCCGCTGGTCGGGGTGGTCGGCACCTTGCAGCTGGACGTGTTGCAGGCGCGGCTGATGGGCGAGTACGGGGTGAAGATCGGCTTCGACAATTCGCCGTTCGCCCTGGCGCGCTGGGTATCCTCGGACGACAAGCCGGCGCTGGCCCGGTTCGTCGCCGATAATCGTTCGGCCATGGCCGACGATGTGGACGGTGATCCGGTGTATTTGGCGAGTTCCGCGTTCATGATGCGCCGCACGGCGGAACTGGCTCCGGCGCTGATTTTCCGGGATATCAAGGATGTCAGGGCGGAGAAGGTAGCGGCTTAGTCGGTTCGATCTTCCTGCGGCGGCCAGTGACCGCACATCGCCTCGACCATTTGGCTCAGTTTCTACCGCGTCTCGGTGAGGCGCGGCAGACTTCGGCGCGCACCGTTGCCGATGGGGCCATTACCGCCCTCGGATATGCCAAAAACCTCTTGGATCGTTTTGATTTCCGGCAAGATATAAACAATACCCCTTGTGCCGGTGAAAGCTTCGAGCACAACTTTATCGTAGAATTTCGCGGGGACGTTGATGCAGCCGTAGGAAATTCTCTTATCGAGTGGGGACGTCGTCGCCAGTCGCTGCGATCGATGGTCGCTGGGGTTGCCGGTGACCACACGATGAAGAGAGAGGGCGTCGTCGTAATCTATCCAAAGAATATCCACGTGGAAGTCACGGCCCAGAAAGGCCACGAATCGGCCCGCCGGAGTCGTTCGCTCCTCCGGGCGGATGGTAGATAATTTTCGGCTGCCTATACCAGGGACGGTATCGTCGCCGCGGGCCTGGCCCAAGAGCGCGAAGGTGGCGCCGCGCAATCGCCCAACGCGGTCAAAGACGAATACCTTCGCTCCGATTTTGTCGATGATTACGAAGGACAAGCCGTCATTGTCGCCTGTAGCCACCACCCAATCCGCTACGCGCCGCGTCTCTTTCGAGGCGATCTCTCCAAGGAAATCCGCCCCTTGCGGCTGATTCGCCGATGCCAGTGGGACAAACGGCGCGGGACGAGCGGATGCGCCTGGATCGGCGGGAACTGCCTTACTGGCAACGGCGAGGGGCGAAGCATCACGCGCTGGAGCGAGCGTCGGCCATGCCAGCACGATCGCCGCCAGGACCAGTCGACTTCCCGTCAGGGTGAGCCGCATGGTCTTCACTATTTTACGCATGCCTGGACCCGGATTCTAGTAACGACCTTGCTTGGGCGGAAGCGCTGGCACCGGGGGCACGACAGGCGGCGGCGGCGGCGGCGGGGGCGGCAGTGTGACGCCACCACCGACCACGGTGAGCTCGGGAGGCCCGACCACCAGGGGCGGGACCCCAGGTACAAGCATCGCCACCAGAGGCGGGAACACAGGTAGCACAAGTAGCACAATCGGTGTCGGCGGCGGTGTCGGCGGTGGCGGCGGTGGCGGTGGC
>PKWQ01000456.1 GCA_003133265.1 Acetobacteraceae bacterium | reverse complement strand
CGCCGGGAGAGCCCCGGCCGGCCGACTTTGTGGGGCACCACGGAGGCGTTCCTGACCCAGTTCGGGCTCAAGGATCTGCGCGATCTGCCGCGCAGGGAGGATTTGCTGCTCGATCCGCCTCAGGGGCCACCCCAGGGGCCACCCCAGGGGCCGCCCCAGGAGCCGCCCGCAAATCAGGCGCCGGCCGAGCCGGAACCCCGGCAACCCGACGCCGAGCCGCAGGAACCTGAACCGGGCGAATGAGCGCAGGTTTCCGCGCGGGCCGTTTCCTGCTAGCAAGCCGGCCGGAGATAACTGGCACATATGTTCGATTTCGCGTGGTCTGAAATAGCGCTGATCGCGGTCGTCGCGGTGATCTTCATCGGGCCGAAGGACATGCCGGTGGCGATCAAGGCCATCACCGGGATGATCCGCAAGGCACGTCGCATGGCTGGCGAGTTCCAGACCCATGTCGACGAGATGATGCGCGACGCGGACCTGCAGGGGGTTCGCGAGTCCATCAACGAGATTCGCAACTTCGACATCAAGGGCACGGTGGAACGCGCGGTCGATCCCGACGGCACGCTGCGCTCCACGTTCGAATCCAACCCGCTGCTGCCCGAGGTCGCGACGCCGGTGGCCGAGCACGCGCCGGTCACCATCGAACGGCCCGAGGGCGTGAGTTTGGTGGAAACCGCCGCGCCGGAGCCGGTGCAGGAGCCGGAAATCCAGGCGCCCGCCTTCATCCCGCCCGCTTTCGTCGCGTCCGGTGGCGTGGTTGCCGGCTTGATCAAGCCGCCGCCGGCGCCGACCATCGCGGAGCCGCCCGCCTTCGTTCCGCCCGACATCGCCGCCAGCGCCAAACAAGGCGCCGGCTGACACCGCCAACCCATGCACACGACAGGACCGCAGTGGCCAGCCCCGAGGTAGAAGACACCATCGACGACAAGCCGATGCCGCTGCTTGAGCATCTCATGGAGCTGCGCCGGCGGCTGATGTGGTCGATCGCGGCCTTCGCCGTCTGCTTCGGCGTCTCCTACTACTTCGCCGGCTCCATCTATTACTTCCTGGCGGAGCCGCTGGCCCAGGTGCTGCGCGAGCAGGGCAACCCCGATCCGCACCTGATCTACACCCAGCTCTACGAAGCGTTTTTCACCCGCATCAAGGTGGGATTCTTCGGCGGCGCCTTCATCGGCTTCCCGGTGATCGCCACGCAGATCTACCTGTTCGTCGCCCCGGGCCTGTATCGCAGCGAGAAGCGGGCGATGCTGCCCTTCCTGGCGGCGACCCCGATCCTGTTCACCCTCGGCGCGGCGCTGGCTTACTATTTCGTGTTCCCGTTCGCCTGGCGCTTCTTCGCCAGCTTCCAGGACCCGACCGGCGGTGGCGGCTTGCCGATCGAATTGCTGCCGAAGGTCAGCGAGTATCTCGATCTGGTGATGAAGCTGATCTTCGCCTTCGGCATCACCTTCCAACTGCCGGTGTTGCTGACCCTGCTGGCCAAGGTCGGCATCGTCTCCTCGGCTTCGTTGAAGAAGTTCCGTCGCTATGCCTATGTCGGCATGTTCGTCATCGCCGCGATCCTGGCGCCGCCGGACATCATCACCCAGTGCGGCCTCGCGGTACCGCTGATCGGGCTCTACGAAATCTCCATCCTGATGGCCCGCTGGGTCGAGCCGAAGCCGGTCGAGGACTGAGTTCCGATGCATGACATCCGCGCCATCCGCGCCGATCCCGAGGCGTTCGACGCCGCCCTGGCGCGTCGCGGGTTGGCGGCCAACGCCGCCGACATCCTGGCGCGCGACGCCGAGCGTCGTGCCGCGCAGAGCGCGATGAACGACATCCAGGCGCGGCGGAACGCGCTGGCCAGGGAGATCGGCCAGGGCAAGCGCAATGGTGCCGATACTTCCGCGCTGGAGGCCGAGGCCACGTCGCTCCGCGCCGAGGTCGATCTGCTGGAGGCGCGGTCGGGGGGATTGGACGGCGCCATCAAGGCCATCCTGGAAAGCCTGCCCAACATCCTCGATGCCGATGTGCCGGACGGGCCGGACGAGACCGCCAATGTGGTGCTCGCCCAGCATGGCGAGCCGCGCGATCTGGGCTTTGCGCCGAAGCAGCATTTCGAGCTGGGCGAGGCGCTGGGGCTGATGGACTTCGCAGTCGCCGCGAAACTCGCCGGTGCCCGCTTCACCGTGCTGCGCGGCGGGCTGGCGCGGATGGAACGCGCGCTCGGTCAGTTCATGCTCGATCTGCACACCGAGCAGCATGGCTATACCGAGACCATGGTGCCTTCGCTGGTGAACAGCGCCACCGCCTACGGCACGGCGCAGTTGCCGAAATTCGCCGATGACCTGTTCCAGACCACCGACGGGCGCTGGCTGATCCCGACCGCCGAGGTGCCGCTGACCAATACCGTCGCCGGCGAAATCGTGCCGGAGAAGCTGCTGCCGATCCGCATGACCGCGCTGACCGACTGCTTCCGCTCCGAGGCCGGCTCGGCGGGGCGCGACACGCGCGGCATGTTGCGCCAGCACCAGTTCCGCAAGGTGGAACTGGTCTCCATCGCCCATCCGGATGCCTCCGCCGCCGAGCATGAGCGGATGACGCAGTGCGCCGAGAAGGTGCTGTCGCTGCTGGAGCTGCCGTTCCGTCGCATGCTGCTGTCATCCGGCGACACCGGCTTCGCCTCGGTCAAGACCTTCGATCTGGAGGTCTGGATGCCCGGCCAGCAGGCGTGGCGGGAGATCAGTTCTTGTTCGAACTGCCGCGACTTCCAGGCGCGGCGCATGAACGCCCGCTATCGCGGCGCCGACGGCAAGTCGGCCGGGTTCGTGCATACGCTGAACGGCTCCGGCGTCGCCGCCGGGCGGGCGCTGGTCGCGGTCATGGAGAACCACCAGCAGGCCGACGGGTCGATCCTGGTGCCGGCGGCGCTGCGCCCGTACATGGGTGGGATGGAACGCATCGCGCCGGGCTGAACCGGCGGGCTTGGCGGAAGGGGACAAGAAAATGCCGATCGCGTCGCTTGAGACGGGTCATTACCGCATCCAATTGCCGGTCGCGCTGTCCGACAGCACCCACGGCACTATCACCGCGTTCGAGCTTGTCACCGTCCGCATCCGCGACACCGACGGCGCCGAGGGCATGGGCTACACTTATACGGTCGGCCGGGCCGGGGCGGCGGTGCATGTGCTGATTGCGCGCGACTTGCAGCCGCTGCTGCTCGGCCAGGATGCCGACC
>PKWQ01000436.1 GCA_003133265.1 Acetobacteraceae bacterium | reverse complement strand
CGCCATCGGCCGGTTCGCGCTGCGCGGCCACGCTTCTTCCCGGCGCGTCAAGCTATTCCTGCTGTTGCCGCCCGCCGTTGTGTTGGCGGCGCACACCGTGTTTGCCGACAACCTGGGGATGCGCTACATCATCCCGGCTCTGCCCTTTGCTTGCCTGGTAGGCGGCGCCGGCGCGGCGTGGCTCATCCGGCACGGGACGTGGGGACGCGCGGTGACGGCGGCACTAGGCTTGTGGATGTTGGCTGCGGCGGCAGGCATCTACCCGGACCATCTCGCCTACTTTAATGAAGGCGCCTGCCTGACCGGGAATCCGGGAGCCATCGGGCTTGACGGCGGCTCGCGCTGCGGACCGCTGTGGCTGGACGACAGCAACGTGGATTGGGGGCAGTCCCTGAAGCAGGTGAAGGACTGGGTGGACCGCAACGCCCACGGAGAGGCCGTGCATCTGGCCTACTTCGGCTCCTTCCCGCCGTCCGCCTACGGGTTGAACCTGGCGCCCGTTGGACCGGAGGAACTGGCGCGCGATCCCGAAGCGGGCATCTATGTGGTTAGTGCGCACTTCGTGGCGCGCGCCCAGGCGGCCTGGCTGCGTACTCCCACGGAGATCATCGGGCACTCCATGTACGTGTACCGGATAAAGGAAAGGTGAACATATGACCGGCAACGGCAAGATCGCACTCGTAACCGGAGCGGGCAGCGGCATCGGACGCGCCGTCTCCCTGGCACTACAGTCGGCTGGGTATTCGGTGGTGCTTGCCGGCCGGCGCATCGAGCCGCTGGAGCGGACTGCCGCATCGGCATCCGCGCCGGGCGGCAGGATGCTCCCGGTCCCCACCGACGTCACGAGTCCGGATTCCGTCAGGGCGCTGTTCGCCCAGACCCGGGAAACCTTTGGGCGCCTGGATGTGCTGTTCAACAACGCGGGCACGAGCGCCCCCGCCATTCCGCTGGAGGACATCCTCTACGAGCAGTGGATGCAGGTGATCGCGGTCAACCTCACCGGCGCATTCCTGTGCGCCCAGGAAGCCATCAAGCTCATGAAGGCACAGCATCCGCGCGGTGGGCGCATCATCAACAACGGCTCCATCTCCGCGCACGTGCCGCGCCCTCACTCGGCGCCATACACCGCTACCAAACACGCCATCACGGGCCTCACCAAGAGCCTTTCCCTGGATGGCCGGCGCCACAACATCGCCTGCGGACAGATCGACATCGGCAACGCCGCCACGGAAATGACCGAGCGCATGACGGCGGGAGTCCCGCAAGCCAACGGCGCCACCGCCGTGGAACCGCGGATGGACGTCCGCCACGTGGCCGATGCGGTTTTGTACATGGCGAATCTGCCGCTGGATACCAACGTGCAATTCCTCACCGTGATGGCCACCAACATGCCGTTTATCGGGCGGGGCTGAAGGTCTATCCCAGCAACGCAAACGCCACAATCGTCTGTTCGCTCAGGCCCTCGAGCAGTCTGTCCTCCAGACCGTCTGGATCCACTTGCACCTGGCACGCCGCGATTTCCTGGTCCGTCGCGCCCTGATAATTCAATTCGCAGACCCCCAGGACATCGCCGCCAGAGCGCACAGCGGGGCCGAATATCCGGCAGGTAACAGGCCGCGATTCGTACAGGTCGCAGGTCAGCGTCGCGGGGTCCAGCGCCGGACAATATTCCTCGTCGGGCAGGGTCGCAAATCGTTCCTCGGCGTCCTCGTCTTCGTCCAGTATCCCGGTAGTCAGATCGCCGGGGTAGTCCGCCAGATGCGCCACCGCTTCGCGCGAGCGCCACTGCACCCTGGCCGCGAGCACGGGGTCGCGCCGCTCCAGTTCCGCCAGCCCTTGCCGCAATCGCCACACATCCAGTTGCGTGATCGGAAACGGTCCCTTGCAGCAATCCGCGCAGCCCGGCTCGCACACCACCCACGGGCCGCTGAGGCGCACCGCTTCGGCCATCGCCGCATCCACGATTTGAATCAACTCCCGGTCGCTCGCCACGCTTTTGAGCATAGCGCGCCACATGTTACCATCGCTACTTGCGTAAGGTACCACTCGCGGAATCCCTCCGGATCATCGGGCGAGGCTCGTCGAACTGGCTCGCCAATCGCCCCATCGTCGTGTCTTTTGAAGTCACCGACAGTTGTACCTGCTGGTGCAAACACTGCGACCACGGGGGCCCGCGCGACGACTCGCGCAATCTCCAGCCCGCCGATTACCGCCGCTACATGGAGGCGCTGCGCCCCTGCGTGGTGCAGGTTTCGGGCGGCGAGCCGTTGATGCGCGACGACGTGGTGGAAATCGTGCGCGGCATCAAGAACGGCTCCACCCTGCCGTACACCATCCTGGTCTCCAACTGGTCCCTCATGACGCAGGAGAAGTACCTCGCCCTGCGCGCCGCCGGCATCGACCAGTTCTGCATGATCACCGGCCGCGGCAAGACCGCGCTGGTTGAGCATTTCGACATCGCTTTCGAATTGGAGCACACGCTCCGGGAGCGCGGCAAGATCGAGGCGCTGGAACTGCTGCGCGCCACCCAGGTCGAGCCTGGCTCGATGGTCACCGTACGCCAGCAGATACCGCTTGGTCTCGGTCACGCCATCTGGTGCGCCCGCGCGTTCATCGGCGACGATCCGTTTGCCATCCTGCTGCCCGACGACCTGATTCTGTCGGAAAAATCCTGCGTGGCGCAGCTTGCCGAAGCATATCGGCAAACCGGCGGCAACGTGGTGGCGGTAACGGAAGTGCCACGCGAGCACACCAGCCGTTACGGCATCGTCGAGATCGGCAAGGACGACGGCAAGCTGGTCGAGATCACCGGCCTGGTGGAGAAGCCCGATCCGGCGGACGCGCCGTCGACGCTGTCGATCATCGGCCGCTATGTGCTGATGCCGGAGGTGATCGGCCATCTGGCGCGCATGGAACGCGGCGCGGGAAATGAGGTGCAACTGACCGACGGCATGGCCAAGCTGATCGGCCATCAGCCCTTCCATGGATTGCGCTACGAAGGACGGCGGTTCGATTGCGGCGACAAGGTGGGATTCCTGGAGGCGCAGATCGCTTTCGCCCTGAAGCGCCCGGATCTGGCCGACGCGGTACGGAGCTTCCTGAAGAACTACGCTGACGCCTGAAAGTTCGAGCCATGACATTCCAGCACGATTTCGACCCCACCAGCCTGCGCGAGTACGACATCCGCGGCATCGTCGGCACAACCCTGCGTGCCACCGATGCGTTCGCCATCGGCCGCTGTTTCGGCTCCATCATCGCCCGCGAGGGCGGACACAACGTCGTGGTGGGCTATGACGGCCGCCTGTCCAGCCCCGGGTTGGAGCAGGCGCTGGTCGACGGCCTGAAGACCTGTGGCCTGGACGTGATCCGCATCGGCCGTGGCCCGACGCCGATGCTGTATTATGCCGCGACCCGCCTGCGCGCCGCCGGCGGCGTCATGGTCACCGGCAGCCACAACCCGCCCAACTACAACGGGTTGAAGATGATGCTAGGCGGCAAGCCGTTCTATGGCGCGCAAATCCGCCAGATCGGCGAGATGGCGGCCACGGGCGACGTGGTGGCGGAAGCCGCCGGCACCGATCTGTCGATCGATATCGCGGCCGATTACGCCGCCCGCGTGGCGCGCGACTGGGACGGCGGGGACCGTCAGCTGAAAGTGGTCTGGGACAACGGCAACGGCGCCGCCGGGGCGGTGCTGCAACGGCTGGTGCGGCAGCTGCCCGGCCAGCACATCGTGCTGAACGGCATCGTCGACGGCAATTTCCCCGCCCATCACCCCGACCCGACGGTGGCGAAGAACCTTGAGCAGTTGATCGCCGCCGTGGCGACGCACGGCGCCGATCTCGGCATCGCCTTCGATGGCGACGCCGACCGCATCGGCGTGGTGGATGACAAGGGCCAGATCCTGGTCGGCGACCAGCTGCTGGTGGTGCTGGGCCGCGACATGCTGCGCACCCATCCCGGCGCGACCATTATCGCCGACGTGAAGGCAAGCCAGGTGCTGTTCGACGAAATCGACCGCGCCGGCGGCAAATCGCTGATGTGGAAGACGGGTCACAGCCTGATCAAGGCGAAGATGGCGGAGACCAAATCTCCGCTGGCCGGCGAGATGTCCGGCCATGTCTTCTTCAACGACGAAAAATGGTACGGCTTCGACGACGCGCTTTATGCCGCCGTTCGCCTGCTCGGCATCGTCGCGCGGATGGACACGACGCTGTCGACGGTGCGCGACGCCTTGCCGCATGTGGTCAATACCCCGGAACTGCGGTTCAACTGCGACGATCGCCGCAAGTTCACGGTGATCGAGGAAGTTGCCGCCCGCCTGCGTGCCGAGGGCGCGAAGGTCGCGGACATCGACGGCGTACGGGTGCAGACGGACGATGGGTGGTGGCTGCTCCGCGCCTCCAACACCCAGGCGGTGCTGGTGGCCCGCGCCGAGGCCAGCAGCGAGGCCGGCCTGGACCGTTTGAAGGCGGCACTGGTGCGCCAACTGGAAGCGTCCGGGCTGGCGGCGCCGGATTTTTCGGGGTCCAACGCGGGACACTGACGCGGGATTCGCGCGCCCTCTCCCGCGTGCGGGAGAGGTGTACTGCGCGAGTTCACCTCGGGCGTAAGAATATTATTCTCCGGCCAATCTCCATGATGACGTATGGTAGATTTTTTTGCTACACAAGGTCATTGACTGGTTGGAGTCCGCCATGGCCGCCGACAAAGGGCTTGACCGCCTCGACCGCGCAATCCTCCGCCTGCTGGCCGTCGATGCCTCGCTTTCGCTTGCCGAGGTGGCGGACCGGGTGGGTCTTACTCCGACGCCTTGCTGGAAGCGTATCCGCCGGATGGAGCAGGACGGCATCATCCTGCGCCGCGTCGCGGTGCTCGATCCCGCCAAGATCGGCGTGCCGGTATCGGTCTTCGTCGCGGTGGAGACCGCCGATCACTCCGGCACCTGGCTGGAACGCTTCGCCGAGGTGGTGCGCAGCATGGAGGAGATCGTCGACGCCTGGCGCATGAGCGGGGACGTCGATTATCTGTTGCATGTGGTCGTGCCCGATATCGCGGCGTACGACGATTTCTACCGGCGCCTGATCGCCGCGGTGCCGCTGCGCAACGTGACCAGCCGCTTCGCCATGGAACGGATGAAAGCCGCGCCGTTGCCGATCTGACGGCCGTCTTGCAAATGTTGTTTTAACGTCTCCGTGGCTCAATCCCGCGCATTCACGCGGAAGGGGTGCAGATGGGGGCGAGCCGGCTGGTCAATCGCAATGTCAATGCCGCCCGCGGCCGCACCAGTATGCGGCTGGAGCCGGAATTCTGGGACGCCTTGCGCGAGATATGTCAGCGGGAGCAGACCAATATCGGCACGCTGATCCAACATATAGAGGCGCAGGGTCATGCGGGTGGGCGCACCAGCACGGTGCGGGTGTTCGTCGTCCGGTATTTCCGCGGCGCGGCGACCGATGATGGTCACGGGGCCGTCGGTCACGGGACCGTCGAACAGCGCGGACCCAGCTATAAGCCCCGCGCCGCCTAGCCGGGAGGGTTCTTCAGTCCTCGCCCACGGTAACCGCTTCGACAATGTCGGCCTGCGGCGCGTTCGGCCCGGTGGTATCGTTTGGCCCCGTATCGTTTAGCCCCGTATCGTGGGCACCCGTATAAAGATGCGGCCATCGCCGCTTCACCACTGGGCTCGTGGTGCCATAGGCCACGCACGTGCCCATGATCGATGGCGCCCCGCCCCAGCGTTCGGTGATTTTCTTGTCGAAACTGCCCGGCGTCGTCTGGATGCCACGCTTCGCCTCCGCGTCCACGGCGCGCTTGGCGCGGTGCGGATTGACCGTCTGGAGGGCGGTGGTCGCCATCTGCTGCAGCAACTCACGCAGATGCGTGCAGCCGTGCGTGCCGCCAATCCGCATGTTCGCCTCGCGCAGGAAGCCACGCGTGATCCGCAACCCGGCCAGCCGGGCGAAATTGGGCGCCGCCGTCGGGCAGATCGCATAGGGGGTGTGGTCGGAGGCTGCCTCACAGGCCACCACGGTCATGTCGTCGGCCACCGTCATGCGCATCCACATGCCGTGCAGCGGGACGCCGGAGGCGATATAGCCCCGGTCCTCGTTGGTGAATCCGTAGGACTTGGTGTCGGTCAGTTGCGCTTCGATGTCGAACAGGCCATCCGACCGGCGATAGCCGTTGATGACGATCGCGCGGGTATGCGACGGCTCGCGTGGAACGGATGGACTCAACGGCATTGGAGGCGCTCCAAGGTCAGCGTCTGGTGCGATGCAGCACTCGGATATGGCATGCCCTTCGCCAAGTGCAAACCCTGCCGGCCGATCACGCGCCGCATCCCTCCTCGCGCAGCAACTCGACAACCACCTGCTCATCCACGTCGGAACTGGTGAACGCCTGGCCGATCCCGCGCACCAGGACGAACTTCAGCGCCCCATCCTGGACCTTCTTGTCGCGGCGCATATGCGAAATCAGCGTCGCGGCGGAGAAGCGCCGGTTCAGCGTGCTGATCTCCGCCGGCAACCCGACCCCGGCCACATGCGCCACGACGCGATCCGCGTCTTCCTGCGGGCAGAACCCGAGCCGCGCCGAGAGACGGAAGGCGAGGCCGACGCCGACCGCCACCCCCTCGCCATGCAGCAGCCCACCGCCATAGCCGTATTCCGCCTCCAGCGCATGGCCGAAGGTATGGCCCAGATTCAACAGCACGCGGCCGTCGTCGGGCTTTTCCTCCCGCTCGTCGGCGCCGACCACGCGGGCCTTGAAGGCGCAGGCCTGGCGGATCGCCTCCGCCTGGGCAGCCGGATCGCCGGCGATGACAGCGGCACCGTTCGCCTCGCACCAGACAAAAAACTCGGGGTCGGCGATCAGCCCGGCCTTGGCGATTTCGGCATAGCCGGCGCGCAGTTCGCGAATGGGCAGGGTTGCGAGCGTGTCGGTATCGGCCAGCACCATGCGCGGCTGGTGGAAGGCGCCGAGCAAATTCTTGCCGTGGCGCGTGTTGATGCCGGTCTTGCCGCCG
>PKWQ01000397.1 GCA_003133265.1 Acetobacteraceae bacterium | reverse complement strand
GCGCCGTGCCCGCCGGTGATCTGTTTCACCGCATCGACGAAGCCGCCACGGTAATCGAGCGCGTGATCCGCGCCTTCCGCCAGACAGGCGGCGCGCTTCTCCTCGGTGCTCGCGGTGGCGATCACGCGGGCGCCATGCAGCTTGGCGAGCTGGATCGCGGCGATGCCGATACCGCCGGCGGCGCCATGCACCAGCACCCAGTCGCCGGCCCGCATCCGCCCGCGTTGCAGCAGCGCATGGTAGGCGGTGCCGAAACCGGAGAGGTAGACGCCGGCTTCCTCCAGATTCATGCCCGGCGGTACCAGTTCGCACGCGCCGACCTTGGCGTTGGCGATTTCCGCGAACGCGCCGGTGCCGTGCCGGCTCATCACCAGATCGCCCGGCTTGAAACGGCTGACGCCGGGACCGACGGCGATCACCTCACCCGCGGCCTCGCTGCCCGGGATGAACGGCGGTTCCGGTCGCGTCTGATATTTGCCGGCCAGTTGCAACACGTCCACGTACTGCACCCCGCGCGCGGCGATGCGTACTCGTACCTCGTCGGGACCGGGTGGCGGCGGATCGGGCAGGTCCCGCAGGGCCAGAACCTCGGGTCCGCCGAACGCCTCGCATACCATCGCTTTCATGACTGGTCTTCCCCGCCCTGTATGGACGGCGAGTCAACCACGCATCGCGGCGCCGGCCTAGTGCTCCGCGCCGACGAAGCGTTCCAGCCAGTGGATGGTGTAGTCACCGGCCTGGAATTCCGGTGCGTCGACGATGCGCTGATGCAGCGGCACCGTGGTCTTGATACCGATCACGGCGAACTCCGCCAGCGCGCGGCGCATCCGCGCGATCGCTTCGGGGCGCGTCGGGGCATGCACGATCAGCTTGGCGATCAGGCTGTCGTAGTAGGACGGCACGACGTAACCGGCATACAGCGCCGAATCGACGCGCACGCCGAGCCCGCCCGGCGCGTGGAACGCGGTCACCAGACCGGGCGTCGGCATGAAGGTCTCCGGGTCTTCGGCGGTCACGCGGCATTCGATGGCGTGGCCGGAGAACGTGATGTCCTTCTGCGTGTAACCAAGCGGGTTCCCGGCGGCGATGCGTATCTGCTCGCGCACCAGATCGACGTCGCAGACCATCTCGGTCACCGGGTGCTCCACCTGCAGGCGGGTGTTCATCTCGATGAACGCGAACTGCCCGTCCTGATACAAGAACTCCAGCGTGCCGGCATTGCGGTAGCCGAGCTTGGCGAGCGCGCCAGTGACGGTAGCGCCCAGCGCGTCGCGCTGCGCCGGGGTCATCACCGGCGAGCCGGCTTCCTCCAGCAGTTTCTGATGGCGGCGTTGCAGGCTGCAATCGCGCTCGCCGAAATGCACCACGTTGCCATACGCGTCGGCCATCACCTGAAGCTCGATATGGCGCGGGCGATCCAGATATTTCTCGATATAGACGGCATCGTTGCCGAATCCGGCGCGCGCCTCGGCCCGTGCCACCCGCCAAGCTTCCTCAAGGTCGGCCGCGGTCTCGGCCACCTTCATGCCGCGCCCGCCGCCGCCGGCCGCGGCCTTGATCAGCACCGGGTAGCCGATGCGCGCGGCAACCTCGCGCGCCGTCTCCATGTCGGGCACCACGCCGTCCGAACCCGGCACCAGCGGCACGCCGAGCGAGGCCATCGCCGCCTTCGCCGCGATCTTGTCGCCCATCATGCGGATATGCGCCGAGGACGGGCCGATGAAGGTCAGGCCATGCGCCTCCACCATCTCGGCGAAGCCGGCGTTCTCCGACAGGAAGCCGTAACCGGGATGGATCGCATCCGCCCCGGTGATGGAGGCCGCCGAGAGGATGGCGGGAATATTCAGATAGGAATGCATCGGCGCCGGCGGACCGATGCACACGCTTTCGTCCGCCAGCCGCACATGCATCGCCTCGGCATCCGCGGTGGAGTGGACGGCGACCGTGGGAATGCCCAGCTCGCGGCACGCACGCTGGATGCGCAGCGCGATCTCGCCCCGATTGGCGATCAGTATCTTGTGAAACAACGGACTATTCCAGAACCATCAGCACCTCGCCGTACTCCACGGGTGCTCCGGCATTCACCAGGATGCGCGCGACGGTACCGGCCTTTGGTGCCTTGATCTGGTTATAGGTCTTCATCGCCTCGATCAGCAGCAGCGTCTGCCCGGCGGTAACGGTCTGGCCCACCGTGACGTAGGGGGCCGCGCCGGGCTCGGACGCGAGATAGACGACGCCGACCATCGGGCTCTTGACCGCACCCGGATGGGACGCATCGTCGGCCGCCGGCGCGGGAGCCGGAGCATCCACCGCCGCGGCGGGCGGGGCCGCAAGCGGTGCCGTCTGCGCCAGCACCTGCGGCGGCGCGCGCACCACGCGGATGCGGCTGTCCTTCTCGGCGATCTCGATCTCGGTCAGCCCGGTCTCGGTCAGGATGTTAGCCAGCATCCTGATCTCCTCGGGGTCGAACCCGATGCTGCTCATGCGTCGTCCTCCAGCAGGTCCGCCATCGCCATCAGGGCCAGCGCGTAGCCGCGAATACCGAGGCCGCAGATCATGCCGACCGCCACCTTGGAGATGTAGGAATGATGGCGGAACTCTTCGCGTCGGTGAATGTTGGTCACATGCACCTCGATCACCGGCAGCTCGCTGGCGAGCAGCGCGTCCATCAGGGCAACCGAGGTGTGGGTGTAGCCGCCGGCGTTGATCACGATGCCGGCGGCCCGGCCGCGGCATTCCTGAACCCAGGAGATCAGCTCGCCCTCGCCGTTGGTCTGGCGGAAGTCGATCGCGAAGCCCAGCGGTTCGGCGGTTTCCGCGCAAAGCTGCTCCACGTCGTCCAACGTGGCGCTGCCATACAGATGCGGCTGGCGCAGGCCGAGCATGTTGATGTTCGGCCCGTTCAGCACGGCGATCAGCGGGGGGGGTGCTGTATGCGACATGGTTCGCCCCGTAGCACGCCCGTGCGCGCTGGTCCAACGGCCTTGCACGGCTGGGTCCCGTGGCCCCGCTTCCGTGCCGGGCGAAGCGGGATTAGCATATGCCCACTATGCATGACTCCATGACACTGACCCTGAACGGCGAAACCCGAACCTTCCCGGCACCGTTGAGTGTCGCCGGGCTGCTCGGTGTGCTGGAACTGGATCGGCGCAAGGTGGCGGTGGAACGCAACGAGGAAATCGTGCCGCGTTCCGCCTATGGCGAAACTTTGCTGGCCGGCGGGGACAGCCTGGAGATCGTGCATTTCATCGGGGGAGGCTGAGATGGACGGAANNACCGGGAAATACAAGGACCTGGAGGAAACGGCGGCGGCAATCGAGGCGAGCGGGGCGGAAATCGTCACCGTCGCGGTGCGCCGGGTCAACCTGTCCGATCCCAAGGCGCCGATGCTGCAGGACCACGTCGATCCGAAGAAATACACCTACCTGCCCAATACGGCCGGCTGCTTCACCGCCAACGAGGCGGTGCGAACGCTGCGGCTGGCACGCGAGGCCGGCGGCTGGAACTTGGTGAAACTGGAAGTGCTTGGCCCGCCGCCGACATTGTATCCGGACATGCAGGGCACGCTGGAAGCCGCCGCGGTGCTGATCAAGGACGGCTTCGAGGTGATGGTCTACTGCGCCGACGACCCGATCGCGGCGAAGCGGCTGGAAGACATGGGCTGCGTCGCCATCATGCCGCTGGGCGCGCCGATCGGCTCGGGGCTGGGCATCCAGAACCCGGCGATGATCTGGATGATGCGCCAGCAGACCAAGCTGCCGTTCCTGGTCGATGCCGGCGTCGGCACCGCCTCGGACGCCGCGGTCGCGCTGGAACTGGGATGCGACGCGGTGCTGATGAACTCCGCCATCGCGCACGCACAGAACCCGGTGCTGATGGCCAGGGCGATGAAGGCGGCGGTGGAGGCCGGGCGGCTGTCGTTCCTGGCCGGGCGCATGCCGCGCCTGATGGGGGCCGATCCGTCGAGTCCGCTGACCGGGCTGATCCGCTAGGTCGCTCGCCCTCACCCGCCGCCGTGCGTCGACCTCTCCCGCAAGCGGGAGAGGTGTATTTCGGTCAAAGCGTGGGGCGTTTGTCGGCCCAGGGGGCGATGGCCTCGTAGGCGGCGGCGGCCTGCAAGACGCCGAGGTCGTCGAAGCGCTTGCCGACGATCTGCAGGCCGACCGGCAGGCCGTCCGGGGTGAAGCCGCACGGGGTGCTGGCGGCCGGGTTCCAGGAGAAGTTGAACGGGTAGGAGAACTCCGCCCAGGACACCCAGTCCCAGGGAT
The DNA here is from genome assembly GCA_003133265.1 of Acetobacteraceae bacterium. Taxonomy (GTDB): domain Bacteria; phylum Pseudomonadota; class Alphaproteobacteria; order Acetobacterales; family Acetobacteraceae; genus PALSA-911. Next base: position 2,566 of record PKWQ01000397.1, on the reverse strand, counting down.
GCTGCGGCCAGTGGTCGGGCATCAGTTTCTCCGCCGGGAAGGCGGCCACCGAGACGGCGGGGGTCAGCAGAAAGTCCCAGTCCTCGAACCAGCGATGCATGTTGGCGATGTAGGCCATCTTGCGCTCGCGAGTCAGCACGTAGTCGACGATGTCCACCCGCGCGCCGTCCTTGATGCAGGCAACCAGGCCGGGGTCCATCTTCGCTTCCCATTGCGGCAGCTTGGCGGCCAGCCGCGCGGTGTGGGCGGACCAGAAATAGCGGATCAGTTCCGGACCTTCCGCCGCCCAGGGCAGCTTCACCTCCTCGACCGTGGCGCCAAGCTCAGCGAAGCGCCCGGCGGCCTTGCGCACCAGGGCGGCGATTTCGGGGTCGACGCGGGCGTGGCCCAGATCGGGGCTGAAGGCGATGCGCTTGCCCTTGATGCCCTCGCCGAGACGGGCGAGGTACGGCGCGGGGCCGGCTTCCAGCGAGGTATGATCGAGCGGGGACGGGCCGGCCATCACTTCCAGCATCAGCGCCGAATCGGCCACCGTGCGGGTCAGCGGGCCATAATGCGAGGTGTAGTCGCCGCCGCCGGCCGGGTAGTTCGGCACCCGTCCGTAGCTGGGTTTCAGGCCGAAGACGCCGCAGAAATGGGCTGGCATCCGGATCGAGCCGGCACCGTCGCTGCCCTGGTGCAGCGGCCCGAACCCAGCGGCGGCGGCGGCCCCGGCTCCGGCCGAGGAGGCGCCGGCGTTGTAGCCGTACTTCCACGGGTTATGGGTGATGCCGGTCAGCGGGCTGTTGCTGACACCTTTCCAGCCGAACTCGGGCGTGGTGGTCTTGCCGATGACGATGGCGCCCTCGTCCTGCAGGCGGGTGACGATCGGCGCGTCCTCGGTCGGCTGGTTGCCGGCCATCGTGTGGCTGCCGAACTGGGTCGGCATGTCCTTGGTGATAGCCAGGTCCTTGATGGTGACCGGCACGCCGTGCAGCCGGCCGATCTTCTGGCCGGTCAGCAGCTTCGCCTCGGCGGCGCGCGCCTGCTCCATGGCGCGGTCGGCGGCCAGATGGGCGAAGGCGTTGACCTTGGGATCGACCGCCGCGATCCGTTCCAGGATGGCGCGCATCGCCTCGGTGGGAGAGATGGTCTTGCGGCGGATCATTTCCGCCAGTTTCGTCGCCGGCGTGAAGCCGATATCCGCGTTGGTCATCGCTGGTCCCCGATCAGTAAGTGGCGCGGCCGCCGGACACATCGAACACGGCGCCGGTGGAGAAGCTGCATTCCTCGGAGGCGAGCCAGCAGACCAGCGCGCCGATCTCCTCCACCGTGCCGAAGCGTCCCATGGGAATCTTCGACAGCATGAAATCGATGTGTTCCTGCTTCATCTGGTCGAAGATCGCGGTACGCACGGCCGCGGGGGTAACGCAGTTGACCCGGATGTTGGTCTTGGCGAGTTCCTTGCCCAGCGACTTGGTCAGCCCCATCACCGCCGCCTTGGAGGCGGAGTAGGCCGAGGCGTTGGGATTGCCTTCCTTGCCGGCGACCGAGGCAATGTTGACGATGCGGCCATACTCGCCACGCAGCATATGCGGGACCACGGCGCGGTTGCAGTAGAACACGCCGTTGAGATTGACCTCGATCACCTGCTTCCACGCGGCGATCGGGTATTCCCACACCGGACCGTTCGGCCCGCTGATGCCGGCGGAGGCGACCAGGATGTCGATCCCGCCGAATTCGGCGGCGGTGCTGTCCGCCGCGCGCTGCACCGCGTCCGGATCGGTCACGTCCAGCGCCAGCTTGTGCGCGGCCTGCGCCTTGGAGGGGTCGAGGTCCCAGACGGAAACCCGCGCGCCCTCCAGCGCGAGCCGTGCGGCGATGCTGGCGCCGATGCCGGCCGCACCCCCGGTGACCACCGCGCGTCTGTTCGCGAACCGTCCCGCCATGCTTTCCTCCAATCCTGGGTCTGGCGCGTATCAAGAGCCACGCGGAGCGATCCGGCAAGATGGGCAGGCAAGACGGGAAGCAACGAGATGGGCAGGTATATCGGCGCGATCGACCAGGGCACCACCAGCACCCGCTTCATCGTGTTCGACCGCGACGGCGCGACCATCGCCAGCGCCCGGGCGGAACATCGACAAATCTTTCCCCGGCCGGGCTGGGTGGAGCACGACCCGGACGAAATCTGGCGCAACACCCAGGCGGTGATCGGCCGGGCGCTGAGCGGCGCTGGGCTGGCGCCGAACGATCTGGCGGCGGTCGGGATCACCAATCAGCGCGAGACGACGCTGCTGTGGGACCGCAACGGCGTGCCGGTCCACAACGCGCTGGTCTGGCAGGACACGCGGGTCGAGGCGCTGGTCGATGCCTATATGCGCGACGGCGGGCAGGATCGGTTCCGCCACGCCACCGGCCTGCCGCTGGCGACCTATTTCAGCGCCTTGAAGCTGCGCTGGCTGCTGGATCATGTCCCCGGCGCGCGGACGCGGGCCGAGGCGGGCGAACTGATGTTCGGCACCATCGACACCTGGCTCGCCTGGAACCTGTTCGGCGCGCACATCACCGACGTGACCAATGCCAGCCG
>PKWQ01000327.1:4380-5310 GCA_003133265.1 Acetobacteraceae bacterium | reverse complement strand
GTTCCGCGCCCGCGCGCGCGCCTTCCTGGATGCCAACGCCGAACGCCGCAAGCCCGGCGAGGTGGCCGGCTACCGTCGCGGCCAGGACGAGCCCGGCGCGCTGGAAGCCGCCAAGGCCTACCAGAAGAAAAAGTTCGCGGCCGGTTTCGCCGGCATCGCATGGCCGAAGGAATGGCACGGCCAGGGCGGCAGCACGATCCAGCAGGTGATCTTCAACCAGGAAGAATCGAAGTACAAGCTGCTGACCGGCATCTTCACCATCGGCCTGGGGATGTGCATTCCGACCATCTGCACCTGGGGCACGCAAGCGCAGCGCGACCGTTTCGCCCCCGCCGCGCTGGCGGCGGAGGAGGTATGGTGCCAGTTGTTTTCCGAACCCTCCGGCGGCTCCGACCTCGGATCGCTGCGCACCCGCTCGGTCCGCGACGGCGATGACTGGATCGTCAACGGCCAGAAAATCTGGACCTCCGGCGCGCATTACTGCGACTACGGCATCCTGGTCACCCGCAGCAACCCGGACGTGCCGAAGCATGAGGGGCTGACGTTCTTCTATCTGAAGATGGACACGCCAGGCGTCGATATCCGCCCGATCCGGCAGATCACCGGGTCCTCGCACTTCAACGAGGTGTTCTTCGACAACGTACGCATCCCCGACAGCCAGCGGCTCGGCCCGGTCGGCGCCGGCTGGAAGGTAGCGATCACCACGCTGATGAACGAGCGTTACGTGACCGGCGAGAACCCCGGACCGGACTTCGACGAACTGCTGGAGCTCGCGCGCGGCATCGAGGTGGAAGACGGCCTCGCCATCGACAACGCCTCGGTGAAGGAGAAGCTCGCGGAGTTCTATGTGAGGGCGCAGGGCCTGCGCTTCACCAAGTTCCGCACCATGACCTCGCTGTCGCGCGGGCAGACGCCGGGGCCGGAATCCTC
>PKWQ01000327.1:0-4372 GCA_003133265.1 Acetobacteraceae bacterium | reverse complement strand
AGATCCTGCGCAACATCATCGCCGAGCGCGTGCTGGGGCTTCCCGCCGACATGCGCGCGGACAAGGGGATGGCGTTCCGGGATATTCCGACCGGGGGACGTTGACCCACCCGATGCCGCGCGTTCATCTCACCACCGACCTGCTGGTTATCGGCGCCGGCGGGACCGGCATGATCGCTGCCATCGAGGCCGCGCAGGCCGGGCGCGACGTATTGCTGGTCGACCGCAGCCTGATCGGCCGGGGCGGCGCCACCATCATGGCACAGATGACGGTGGCGGTGGCGCTCGGCGAGGAGGTACCGGACAGCGTGGACGCCCATCTCGCCGACACGCTCGCCGCCGGTCGCGGGCTTTGCGACGAGCGGCTGTCGGCGCTGATCTGCGAGGACGGCCCGGCGGCGATCCGCCAGATGGACGCCTGGAAGGTCGGCTGGGCACGCCATCCGGACGGGCGGATCAAGTCGGCGCAGGCGCCGGGGCACGACCGGCCGCGCTGCGTCTATGTGGATTTTCTCTCCACTGGCCCCGCCGTCTCACGTACGTTGCGCGCGCAGGTGCAGCGCACCGGCGGCATCCGCCGGATCGGCGATCTCTGCATCACCCACATCGTTGTCGATGGCGGCATCGCCACCGGGGCGGTCGGTTTCAGCCTCGCCGACGGCCGCCCGGTCTCCATCGCCGCGCAAGCGACGATCGTCGCCACCGGCGGCCTGACGCGGCTGTACCGGCGCAACAGTGCCTCCGCCAACATGGGCGGCGACGGCTATGCTCTGGCGCTGCGTGCCGGGGCCGAACTGATCGACATGGAGTTCGTGCAGTTCGAGCCTACGGTTGTGACGGAGCCGACGCAGTGCCGCGGCATGGAAATGCCCACGGCGATGTTTGCGGACGGGGCGACGTTGCGCAACGCGCAGGGTGAGCGCTTCATGTTCCGGCACAACCCGCAGCATGGCGAAATGCAGATTGAGAAAGCGAAGATCGCGCTGGCTGTACAGGAGGAGATTGATGCCGGCCGAGGGTGCCGCGGCGCGGTGTTCTTCGACACGAGCGCGATTCCTCGGGCTCGCCTTAAGACCTATGTCTCCCATTTCACGCGCCTGCGCAACGCTGGTGGCGACCCGTCGGTAGGGCCAATTTTGATCAAACCCGCGGCGCACAGTCAGATGGGCGGCATCCGTATCGATCCCCAGTGCCGGACCGGCGTGAATGGTTTGCTCGCCGCGGGCGAAGCGAGCGGCGGCGTGCATGGGGCAAGCCGGATCGCCGGCAATGGCGCGAGCGATGCGATTATCTTCGGCGGAATTGCGGGGTGCTCGGCGGCCGGCATGCAGTCCCATCCGGGGAATGTTCCTTGGGAAGACGTTCACCGACGCGCGCTTGATGCGTTCGCGGCGCTTGAGTCGAATCACACCGGCCCGTCACCAGACGAGATCAAGGATGCCGTGCGTAAAGTCATGCTGAGCGGTGTCGGCATCCGGCGCAACGCCGAGGACCTGTCGGAGGCCCTTAGCGCGCTGTCATCGCTTCGCAAGCGGGCAGCGGCCGGATTGCGCTTCGAACGCCCAAGCGACCGGATTCGTGCTCATGAGGCGTTCGGGTTCATCACGATCGGCGAGGTGATCGCCAGATCGGCGCTAGCGCGGCGCGAAAGCCGTGGCGCACACTGGCGCGTTGATTTTCCGGCACGTGACGATGCCCACTGGCTCTGTCACATCACGGCACGTCATTCTGACGCGGGCGCAATCGAAATCGGCACCGCGCCAATTCAATGAGCAACATCGTCGCGAGTCGGTCACCGATCGCAAAGGAGAAAACATGTCAGTTTTGATTCAGGAACAGAAGGGGTCGACACTCATCCTCACGTTGAACCGGCCGGAGTCGATGAACGCGCTCTCGACAGAGCTCGTCAAATCGCTCATCGATGCCGTGCGCGGCAGCGCCGACCGCGCCGACATTCGATCGATCGTGATCACGGGCGCCGGCGAGAAGGCGTTCTGCGCAGGCACCGACCTCAAAGAACGGCGCGAGCTCAACCCAGACCAGAAATGGGCGCAAAGCCGTGGCGGCTGGGAGTTAAACCAAGCCGTATATCAGTCCCCCAAGGCCGTCATTGCCGCGATAGGAGGCTGGTGTCTCGGCGGCGGGTTCGAGCTGTCGCTCTTCTGCGATACCCGTATTGCGACGGAGGACGCGAAGTTCGGCTGGCCGGAAATGACGCTTGGTGCGTATCCGGGCAGCGGCGCGGCGCTCATGCTGCCGCGCCTCATCGGAGCCGCGCAAGCCAAGCAACTATTCTTCACCGCGCGCCGGATTGGCGCGGCCGATGCGTTGCGCATCGGGCTCGTCGAGCAAGTGGTCCCGCGCACCAAGCTGCTTCGCGCCGCACTCGATTTCGCGGCCGAAGTGGAAAAGACCAGCCCGCTCGGGCTCGCCGCGGTCAAGCGCTCGATCAACGAAGGCGCCGACCTGCCGCTGCCGCAAGCCGCCGAGCTGGATCAGCAACTGCGGCGCCCGCTCGAAGCGACCCGCGATTACGAGGAAGGAATTTGCGCCCATTTCGAAAAGCGGAAGCCGGTTTTTATCGGTCGCTGATGGCAGCCCACACTATGACCAAAAACATCAAACCACTGGCGGGGATCCGGGTCGCGGACTTCACGCGCATTTTTGCCGGCCCGTACTGTGCTCAATTGCTGGGTGACCTTGGAGCCGACGTCGTGAAGGTCGAAATTCCAAAGACGGGTGATCCACTGCGCACGCAGGGACCTCCCTTCCATGAGGGTAACGGACTAACGTTCTACGCCGCCAACCGCAATAAGCGGTCCATCACGCTCGACATGCAGACGGATCGGGGCAAGGCGATCGGCCGTGAGCTGTGCCTGAAGGCAGATGTGGTGCTTGAGAACTTCCGGCCCGACGTCATGGGACGACTCGGTCTCGGCTACGAGGAACTCTCGCTGGAGAGCCCGCGCTTGATCTATGCCAGCATGTCAGGGTTTGGCGCAGACGGTCCTGACAGTATGAAGGGCGCTTTCGATCTGACGATCCAGGCGATCGGCGGTTACATGAACATCACTGGCCCGCGCGGCGGCGAACCGATCAAGCTGGGCACGTCGGCGTTCGACATCATCACCGGGATCAACTGTCACGCTGCGGTACTGGCGGCGCTGTACCAGCGCACAACCACGGGCTGCGGCCAGAAGATCGAAACGAGCCTGCTCGAATCCGAAGTGGCGTTCCTCACCAACGCTGCGCTCGAGTACCTGATCACGGGCAACGAACCGCAGAAGTGGGGCTCGGAGCACGCGCAGCAGGTCCCGTACAAGGCCTTCGCGGCCAAGGACGGCTGGATCGTGATCGGCGCGGGCTTCAACAATCTGTTCATCGAGTTCTGTAAGGTGCTCGGGCGCGAAGATGTCTCCGCTGATCCGCGCTTCGCCGAACTGGCGGTTCGCGTGGCCAACCGCGACGCGCTATACGAAATCCTTGACCGCGAAGTCGGCAAGCACGAAAAGGCTGAACTCGTGGTGCGGCTCGACGCGGTGAAAGTGCCGTGCGCCCTCGTCAACAACATACGGCAGGTGTTCGCACATCCGCAGGTGCAGCACCGGCACATGGAGCAAAGGTTGCGTCACCCGCGCTACGGCGACGTGCCGTCGCTCGGTCCCGCCGTCAAGTTCTCCGGTTTCGATATCACCGATGGCTGGGTCGCGCCGCCGACCCTCGGCGAACACACGCTGGACGTGCTTTCCGACTGGCTTGGCTACGCCGACGACGAAGTCGGCCGCCTTCGCCAGCAGGGCGTCGTGTGACTCNNGCGTAAACTCAAGACAGTGAGCACGGCAACGCTGTGCACCGCGCTGTACAAGCACGGCTTTCGCAACCAGTTCATCCAGAACGTTCACCCTCTCAATCCGAACGCCGGCAACATGGTCGGCGAGGCGTACACGCTCCGCTACATGCCGGCCCGCGAGGATCTGAATCCCGTTTCGGTCTTCCAGGACCGCTCGCACCCGCAGCGCAAAGCGATCGAGGAATGCCCCGAAGGCGCCGTGATGGTGATCGACAGCCGCAAGGATGCGCGTGCCGCATCGGCGGGCTCGATTCTGGTAACCCGGCTCATGGTCCGCAAGGCAGCGGGCATCGTCACCGACGGCGGGTTCCGGGATTCCCCGGAAATCGCGAAGCTCGATTTCCCGTCGTATCACAGCCGGCCGTCGGCGCCGACCAACCTGACGGTGCATCAGGCGATTGCGATCAACGAACCGATCGGCTGCGGTGATGCGCCAGTGTTTCCGGATGATGTCATCGTGGGCGATGCCGAAGGTGTGGTGGTGATTCCAGCGCACCTCGCGGACGACATCGCAGCGGAGGCA
>PKWQ01000361.1 GCA_003133265.1 Acetobacteraceae bacterium | reverse complement strand
CACCCCATTCAAGCCACTGTCTCGCACAAACCAGGTTTCCAAAACGGGAATCGGCGCTTGCCGGATGGGCAAACGGCTGCGATACTTGCACTCAGGCGGTTGAATTTCGTATCAGTTTTCATTTTTTGCTTGGGGCGGTTCATTTCACGTGCGCCAATTCGACCCGTATTCAACGCTTTTCGAATGGCCTGGTCGATCCGAACGAAACGATTCCCAGGCTGATTGCTTTTTTTGCGGCAGGTTTCAGGCAGCCGCCTCACACTCAACTACATCAGGAGACGACATGACAACGCAGGCGGAGATTGTTTGGAGGCATCGCACCTGGCAAAGCCGAGTTCGGCAGCGCAAAACCATGACCCTGGTGCGCAGGTTCGCGCTGGCCGGGGCGACCATGCTGGGCTTGCTTGCGGCATCGAGCGGGGTGGCATGGGCTCAGCAATACCCGACCAGGCCGATCAAACTGATCGTTCCGTTCGGTGCTGGTGGGGCGGTCGACGTCGTGGCGCGCATCATCGGCAATGATGTGAGCAAGCGCCTGGGCCAACCCGTGATCGTCGACAACAAGACGGGCGCCGGCGGCAATATTGCGGCCTCATTCGTCGCAAAGTCCGACCCCGATGGCTATACCTTCCTGATGGGCTCCACCGGCAACTCGGTCAATAGCAGCCTGTATTCGAACCTCAACTACAACCCGGACAAGGACCTCGCGCCGGTGGTGCTGGTGGGGCAGGTGCCAACGGTGCTGCTGGCGCATCCCTCGGTGCCGGCCAACACGGTCAGCGAATTGATCGCATTGGCCAAGGCGAGCCCGGACAAGCTCAACTTCGCGTCGGGCGGCTCGGGCACCACCGAGCATCTGGCGGCGGAGATGTTCAATGGCCGTGCCGGCACCAGGATCAAGCACATCCCTTATCGCGGCGGGGCGCCGGCGATGAATGATCTTTTGGGCGGGCAGGTCCAGCTCTTTTTCACCAACCAGCTCAATGCGCTGCCGTATCTGAAGGCGGGCACCTTGAAGGCGATCGGCATGGCAAGCACCGAGCGCAGCGCGGCTTTGCCTAATGTGCCGACTTTCATCGAACAAGGCATGCCCGACTTCGTGGTGTCGGTGTGGTGGGGCATCTTCGGGCCGGCCAACATGCCGGCTGCGGTGACGACGCGCTTCAACCAGGCGGTCAATGCGGCGCTGAAGTCGCCCGAAGTGACGGCCAAGCTGGAATCGGTCGGCGCGACGGCGCTCGGCGGCACGCCGGAGCAGTTCAACGCCTTCTACGCCAAGGAATCGAGCAAGTGGGGCACGGTAGTGCGCGTCGGCAAGATCAAGCCGGATTGAGATGCACGCAGCCCTAGACGCCGCGGCCTCCGCCGGCGGCGAGCGCGTGATGCGTGGCGGTCCCTCGTTGCTGGAAAGCCCGTTCGAGCTCTCCGGCAAGCCGCTGCGCAACCGCATCGTGCATGCGTCGATGACGACACTGACGGTGCGCGACGGCGGCGTCATGCCGGCCCAGGTGCAGTACTACGTCAATCGGGCGCGCGGCGGTGCAGGCATGATCGTCACCGAGCCGTTGTCGATGTCGCGGCTGCAGTCGGTGCCGGCCAAGACGCATGTGTTCGACGATCGCAATCTCGACGGCTTGCAGCGCTGGGCCGACGGCGTCGAAGGCGCGGGCTGCCGGCTGCTCGCCCAGATCCAGGATCCGGGCCGCGCTCGTCATAACGTGGGGCGCCATCTGAACGCCGTTGCGCCGTCGGTGCTACCGGACGACCTCAGCTGGTCGGTGCCGCGTGCGTTGACGGTGGGCGAAATCCATCAATACGTCGACGACTTCGCCGCATCGTCGGCACGCCTGAAGCGCTGTGGCTTCAGCGGCGTCGAGTTGTCGTGCGGACACGGCCACCTGTTTCATCAGTTCCTGTCGCCGCAGTCGAATCACCGGGTGGACGAATACGGCGCGAGCTGGGAGAACCGCACGCGTTTCATCGCCGAGATGGTGAGCGCGATCCGCTCGGCCTGCGGCAGCGATTTCATCATCGGGCTGAAACTGCCCGGCGACGATGGCGTGGCCGGTGGTATCGGTCCGGACGAGGCAGCGATCATCGCGCCGTTGCTGACGGCGTCCGGAGAGGCGAGCTATGTCTGCTTCGCGCAGGGAGCGCATGCCGCCAGCCTGGAGATGCACGTGCCCGACCGCTATGGCCCGCGCATGCCTTATCTCGACCTGACCCGTGCGCTGCGCGAAACGATTCCCGGCGTGCCGCTGGTGGCGCTCGGCCGCATCACTGACCCGGCCGAAGCCGAGGGCATTCTGGCGCGCGGTGAAGCAGAACTGATCGGCTTGGGCCGCGCGCTCGTGGTCGACCCGGCCTGGCCGCTCAAGTCCGCCAGCGGCCGCACCAACGACATCCGCTACTGCGTCTCGTGCAATACGTGCTGGGATGCGATCATCACGCGCCACGAGCCGATGGCCTGCGTCAACAATCCGCGCGTCGGCCGCGTGGACGAAGTCGATTTCTGGCCGCAACCGGCGGCAGCACCGAAGCGCGTGGTCGTGGTCGGCGCCGGCATCGCGGGCATGGAGGCGGCTTGGGTCGCGGCGGCGCGCGGCCATGCCGTGACGGTATTCAGCCGTTCCAGCCACATCGGCGGCAAGGCCTGGCTGCGCGCGCTGCTGCCGGGCGGCGAGGAGGTCAGCAGCATCTACGACTACCAGACGGTTTGCGCGCAGCGCGCTGGCGTCGCGCTGCGGCTCGGCACGGAAGTCGACGTCGACACAGCGCTCGCGTGCCGGCCCGACGTGGTGATCCTCGCCACCGGCGCGACGATGCTGGCGCCGGTGTGGCTGCCGGCCGAAGTGCGGGCAGCGGGCTGGGTGCCTGACCTGCGCGACGCGATGGCCGGCCTGATCGGCGTGACTGCGCGACAGCGAGGCGCGGCCGTGATCTTCGACATGGACCATACCGAAGGCACGT
>PKWQ01000251.1 GCA_003133265.1 Acetobacteraceae bacterium | reverse complement strand
AAGATCGCCGACTTCATCCGCGAGCATGTCCTGGCCTTAACCTACACCGCTCACGACATGGCCCCGTTTGCGCGCGACATGGGCTACGTGCACGCGAGCGGGCCGCATCAGGGTGAAGTGAAAACCCCGTTCGTCTGGGACGAAGAGGACCGCCGCGCCCGCCTGGCCGCGCTCGACGCGCTGTTCTTCCACCTCTACGGCCTGGACGCCGACGACGCAGCCTACATCCTCGACACCTTTCCCATCGTGCGCGAGCACGACACCAAGGCCTTTGGCCGCTATCGCACCAAAGAGGATGTGCTGGCGAAACTGGCGCAGATCGAGGCCGGCCAGTTGGGTTGACCCAGCTTCTGAATCAAATCAGCCTTTAGCCTCCGTCTGACGAGCACAGGGCGCTACAGTTTTGATAGCAAAAGTCAGGCGGTGGCAACCTCGTCGGCCTGCACGCGCCAGCCGCGTCGCGTGTCGCGCAACACGATCCGCCTTCCCCTGGCGATGTCGCGCTTATTCCTGTGCCGCCTTCGCCCGCTGCTCGACGGCATCGTGCCGCTCCAGCGTGCGCCGGGCGCGCTCCACCACCGGAATATCGACCATCTTCCCGTCCACCTCGATCGCGCCCTGGTTTCCGCCGGCGGCACCCTCGAAAGCAGCGACCACCTTGCGCGCCTGTTGCACTTCCTCCGGCGAAGGCCGGAACTCGGCATTCAGGATCGCGATCTGCGAGGGATGGATCACCGCTGCGCCCATGAAACCCAGACGCCGCGAGCGGCGCGCAGTGGCGCGGAAGGCGTCCAGGTCTTTGTAATCCGCAACCGTGCCAATGAAGCCCAGGGGCAGCACGCCCGCGGCGCGCGCCGCGATCACGATCGTCTGCTTCGGGTAGAACAGTCCCTCCGCTTCGGGCACCATGCCGACCGACAGCGCAAAATCCTCGGCGCCGAGCGTCAAGGCCACGACGCGTGAATGCGCGGCCGCAATCTCCTGCGCGCGGAAGAAGGCGCTGGCGCTCTCGATCATGGGCACGAGTTGGGTGTGACCCTGCGGCAGACCCCGCTCGGCCTCGAGTTCGTCCAGCACCTCGGCCACCATATGCACATGGTCCGCGCTCTCCGTCTTCGGCAGCATCAGCGCGCCAATCTCCCGGCTCACCACCGCCTCCAGATCCCGCAGGCACAGTCGCCAGGGCCGGTTGATGCGCACCACCACGTCGGCGCCGGAGCGGGCGACCTTCGGGGCCGCGGCCGCGACGAGCGTGCGGGCTCGCTCCTTATCCTTGGGCAGGATGCTGTCTTCGAGGTCGAGGATGATCACGTCGGCGCCGTGGCCCTGCGCGCTGTCGACGAACTTGTCCACGTTCACCGGCACAAACATCATCGAGCGCCAGATCGGTAGTCGCTTCTTCTCACTCATCACTGCTCCTTTGCTTCAGATATGCGTAAATCAAATGATTTTTCGACGGATCAGATCCTGCTGGGCGGCGCTATCCACGCCGAAGCGGCCCAGCACTTCGGCGGTGTGCTCGCCCAGCTCCGGTGCGGGACGGCGCAGCGCCCCCGGGGACGCGGACAGGCGCGGCACGACCGCGTGCATCGGTATGGTGCCCATGTCTTTGTCCGGCAGGTCCACCACAATCTGCCGCGCCTGGACGTGCGGATCGGCCATGAATTGGTCGATATCGTAGACCGGCGCGGCGGTGATCTCGTGCTGTTCGAAGAACGCCATGCCTTCTGCGAGCGTGTGCGCCGAAATGAAGGCGCGAATCGGCGCCTCGGTCGCCTCGGCGTTGGCCACCCGATCCGCGTTGGTGCGAAAGCGCGGATCGTTCAGCAGCTCCGGGGCACCCAGCGCCTTGTACAGCCGGTCGACCATCGCCTGCATCGAAGCCGACATTGAAATCCAGCGCCCGTCCTTGGTGGGAAACACGTTGCGCGGACCAGCGGTGCTGGAGCGGCTGCCGGTACGGGGCTTGATCTCGTGGGTCAACTGGTAAATAGCGGCCTCCGGACCGAGCACCGAGAACATCGGATCGAGCAGGGGCAGGTCGATCACCTGACCGGTGCCGCCCTGATCGCGATGCCGCAGCGCCGTCATGACGGCGAAGGCACCGTACAGCCCGGCGATCATGTCCGCGAGCGCCAGGGGCGGCAGCACCGGTTCCCGGTCCTCAAATCCGTTCTTTGCGGCGAAACCCGACATGCCCTCGACCAGCGTCCCGAAGCCGGGCCGGAAACGGTAGGGCCCGTCCTGCCCCCAGCCGGAAATGCGCACCACCACGATGCCCGGATTGCGCGCCAGCAGCACGTCCGGTCCGAGGCCCATGGTCTCCAGCGTACCGGGGCGAAAGTTCTCGAGCAGAACGTCGGCTCGCTCCGCGAGCCGCAGCAACAGCGCTTTGCCGTCGGCCTCGCGCAAGTTGAGCGTGACGCTTTTCTTGTTGCGCGCGTAGACCTTCCAGTAGGCGCTGATGCCCTTCACGCGCCAGTCGCGCAAGGGGTCGCCCTTGCCCGGCTGTTCGATCTTGATGACCTCGGCGCCGAAGTCGGCAAGCTGCAGGCTGAGCATGTTGCCGGCGACGAGGCGGGTGAGATCCAGAACCACGAGGCCGTCCAGCGGACATTTTGCATTGGGCTGAAACGGAATCATGATAAATCGCACCCTTCCGCAGGGAACAGCACGCAGCTCGCCTCCGGGATTTCCACCCAGACTTCCCCGCTGTTGAACAGCACGTCTGACTCGATGCGCAGCGCGGTCCCGCCCAGATCCACCAGATACAGCGTACGCGCGCCCAGATAGCTGCGGCCGGTGAGGCGCGCCTGCATCAGGTTTTGGCCATCGCCGGCGGGCCGCGCAGCATGGATGCCGAGGCGCTCGGGCCGCAGCGCCACCAGCACCGCGGCGCCCGGCGCGAAGGTCTTCCCGCTCAGCGCCATGAGCCGCTGTCCGCCCGGCAATTCCACCGTGATCCTCCCGTCATGCACGTCGCCGCAAACGTGGCCCTTGAGGAAATTGCTGCTGCCGATGAAGTCGGCGACGAAAGGATCGGCAGGATGGTCGTAGATTTCCTGGGGCGTGCCGAGCTGGCTGATCTGGCCGTGATTCATCACCGCGATGCGATCGCTCAGGGCCAGCGCCTCCGACTGGTCGTGGGTCACGTACACGGTGGTCAGGCCGACTTGCCGCGTGACCTGGCTCAGCCAGACGCGCGAGCGCTCGCGCAGGCGGGCGTCCAGGTTCGACAGGGGCTCGTCCAGCAGCAGCACCAGCGGCCGGTACACCAGCGTCCGCGCCAGCGCAACGCGCTGCTGCTGGCCGCCGGAGAGCTGATGCGGATAGCGGTCGGCGAACTCATCCATCTCCACCAACCTGAGCGTTTCCCTGACCCGCGCGCGGCGCTCCGCCTGCGCCACGCGCCGCAGCTTGAGCGGGAACTCGCAATTCCCCGCCACGGTCATGTGCGGCCAGAGCGCGTACGACTGAAACACCAGGCCGCAACTGCGCTGCTCGGGGGGCAGGTTGCGCCCGCTGGCAGCGTCGAAATAGACCTCTCCGCCCACCCGCAGGCTGCCCGCGTGGGGCACGTCCAGTCCGGCGAGCGCCGCCAGCGTCGTGGACTTGCCGCAG
>PKWQ01000317.1 GCA_003133265.1 Acetobacteraceae bacterium | reverse complement strand
GCGGTTGAAATGCCTATCCGTAACCACACATATATCGACAGGAGACTGAGACCATGAAACGTATGACTTTGTATCTGGGCGTGCTGGCATTGGCGGCCGCCGCCGGACCGGCGCTGGCGGCCGACCACGTCGTGCTGTATTCGGCGAATGACGACACGGTGAACAAGCTGGTCGCCGAGGGTTTCAAGAAGGAAACCGGCATGACCGTGAATGTGGTCTCCACCGGGTCGGGCGTGCTCTTTCGCCGTATCGCGTCGGAAGCGGCGAATCCGCAGGCCGATGTCATATGGGGTGTCGGCTCCGCCCTGCTGAAGCAGAATGGGAAGTTCTTCCTGCCGTACGCGGTGAAAGGCCGTGAAGCCGTTCCAGCCGAGTATCGGGACCCGAACAATCTCTGGATCGGCACCAACCTGCAAGTCGTCACCATCAACCAGAACACGAAGGCGATCGACCCGGCGAGCGGACCGAAGACGTGGCAGGATCTGCTGGACCCGAAATGGAAGGGCAAGATCGCGTACACCGACCCGGCGAATTCCGGGTTCTCGTATGCCGCCGCGACCGGCCTGCTCACGTACTGGGGCGATAACAATGCGGCCTGGAACAAGTTATCGTCGCTGGTCGCCAACGCCAAGATCCTCAATCGTTCGACCCTGGTGTACGACGGCAATGGCAGCGGTGAATATCCGATCGGCATCTCGCTCGAATACGCCGGCTATATGTGGGCCCAGAACGGCGCGCCGGTGAAGGTGACCTATCCGACCGAAGGCACGGTGGCGCTCACCGAAGGTGCAGCCGTCCTCAAGGGCGCGCCGGAAGCGGATGCCGGCCAGGCGCTGGTCGACTACCTCGCCAGCAAGTCGACGCAGGAGATGCTGTTCAAGGCGACGTTCCGCCGGCCGGCCCGGCAGGACATCGATCTGTCCACCATGCCCGGTGGCATGCCGGCGCTCTCGAAGATCAAGGTCCTGCCGTACAACGACGTGAAGTGGGACGAAGCGCGCAGTGCGACGCTGGCCCGGATCAAGACCGTCATCCAGAACACGCGCTGACATCGGAAGCTGTCGCCCATGACGACGATCCGTATCGACAGGATTACCCGCACCTTTGGCACCGTCCGCGCCGTCGACGACGTTTCACTGACCGTCGACGAGGGGAAGTTGTTCACGCTGCTCGGACCGTCCGGCTGCGGTAAGACGACGCTGCTGCGCATGATCGCCGGCTTTGCCGATGTCGAAGCCGGCAGCATCTGGTTCGGCGACCGGCGCATCGACAGTCTGCCGGCGCATCAGCGGAACATCGGCATGGTCTTCCAGAACTATGCGATCTTTCCCAACCTCACCGTCGAGGGCAACGTCGCCTACGGACTGCGCGCTCGCAAGGTCAACCCGGCCGAGATTCCGGCGCGGGTGGCGAAGGCGCTCGAGCGGGTGCGACTGGGCGGCTACGGGCCCCGCTGGCCGCACCAGCTTTCCGGCGGC
The DNA here is from genome assembly GCA_003133265.1 of Acetobacteraceae bacterium. GTDB lineage: Bacteria > Pseudomonadota > Alphaproteobacteria > Acetobacterales > Acetobacteraceae > PALSA-911. The sequence goes on along the minus strand of PKWQ01000317.1, from coordinate 4,267 downwards.
CAGTTGCAGCGCGTCGCGATCGCCCGCGTGCTCGTCATCGAACCGGCCGTGCTGCTGTTCGACGAGCCCTTGTCCAACCTGGACGCGCAGCTGCGGACTCAGATGCGCGTCGAGATCCGCCAGTTGCAGCAAGCGCTTGGCCTCACGGCAGTCTACGTAACCCATGACCAGGAAGAGGCGCTGGCGATCTCCGACCGCATCGCCATCTTGCGCGCCGGCAAGATCGAGCAGATCGGGTCGCCGGAAGAGATCTATCAACGCCCGCAAACCGCCTTCGTCGCCGAGTTCCTGGGAGGCACGAACATGCTGCCCGGCGTTGCGGGTGCGTTCGACGGCCAGCGAACCGAAGTCGCGACCTGTGGCACGAGCATCTCGGTGCCCGGCAAGGTGGCCGAGGCCGGCCAGAAGCTGCTGCTGTCGATCCGGCCGGAAGCCCTGCGCCTGGCGGAGGGTTCCGACGGCCCGTTGCTTCAGGCCAAGCTGGTCCTGCGTGAATTCCTGGGGCAGATCCAGCGGCTTCATGCGACGCTGCCGGACGGCACGCCGATTCGCGTGTCGGCGCTTGGCGGGCATCAGGTCGGGGGCGCCGCGGGAACTGCGCTGGCGTTCGCCTACGATCCGGCGCAGATCATCGCCTATCTCGCGCCATGAAGGGATTCCGCTACACCGTCACCTTCGGCGCGCTGGCCCTTCTCGCCTTGTTCCTGCTGTACCCGCTCAGCCTGGTGCTGAATGCGAGCCTCAGGGTCAACGGCACCGGGGCGGTGACGCTCGCGAATTATTTGCAGATTTTCGCGAGCAAGTATTACGTCAACAGCATCGGCAACAGCATGATTGCGGCCGCGCTCGCGACGGTGGGTGCTGCGCTGATCGGCACGCCGCTGGCGTTCTGCCTGGCACGCGTCGACTTGCCCGGCAAGACGGTGCTGTTGACGCTCGCAACATTGCCGCTGGTGCTGCCATCCTTCGTTGCCGCTTATGCGCTGGTGCTGCTGTTCGGGCATGCCGGGATCATCACCACGGGTCTGCGCGCCATCGGCATTCCGATCGGTTCCATCTACGGCCTGACCGGGATCACCATCGTCTTTTCGCTGACGCTCTATCCCTATGTGCTGATGCCGGCCATGGCGGGCTTCAAGGCTATCGACATCTCGATCGAGGAAGCGGCCCGCAATCTCGGCGGATCGCGCATGCACGCGTTCCGCACGGTGCTGTTGCCCGTGGCCATGCCGGCCGTGCTGGCCGGCGCGCTGCTGGTGTTCATCGAAGCCCTGGAAAATTTCGGCGTTCCCGTCGTCCTGGCGGAGGATCGCCCGTTCCTCGCGGTGGACATCTTCAAGCTGTTCGCAGGAGAAGCCGACAACAACCCGGCCGCTGCCGGTGCGCTCAGCGTTCTGCTGATCGCCAGCACAGCGATCGTGCTGTTGGTGCAGCGCCGTTACTTGAACAGGCGCCGCTTCGCGACCAACGCCCGCAGCATACCTCCGCTGCTTCCGTTGTCGCCTGGCTGGCGCGCGGTCGCGACCGCGTTCAGCTGGGGCACGGTGCTCCTGTCGCTGTTCCCTTTCCTGGCCGTGTTGTTCATTTCCTTTCTCAAGTTCCGCGGGCCGGTTCTCACCTGGCAACTCGGGTTCAGCAACTATTCGCTGCTGCTCGCCGGCTCGTATCAGCCGCTCTACAACACGCTGATGCTGGCCACGGTCACGGCCCTAGTCGCGACGCTGCTGGGCGCGCCGATCGGCTACATCGTGACGCGGCATCGCGGCGGCCTGTCGAGCGTGCTCGACGTCATCGGCATGGTCCCGTTCGCGGTGTCCGGCACGGTCCTGGCCATCGGGCTGATCATCGCGTTCAACAGCGGCTTTCTCACCTTGACCGGCGGCTGGCTGATCCTGGTCATCGCGTACGTCGTGCGCAAGCTGCCCTTCAGCATCCGCTCGGCATCGGCCATCGTGCACCAGATCGAGCCGAGCCTGGAGGAGGCATCCATCAATCTCGGCGTCTCGCCGTTCTGGACCTTCGTCACGATGACCGTGCCGCTGATGGCGAGCGGCCTCGTCGGGGGCATGATCCTGGTGTGGATTACCGCGGCGTCGGAGCTCAGTTCCACGATCGTGCTCTATACCAGCCGCTGGTCGACGATGACCGTGCGGATGTACCAGTTCCTCGAAGGCGGCGAGGGCGCAGGCTCCGCCTCGGCAGCCGCCGCGATCCTGATTCTTTTCACCGCCGGTCCGCTGCTGCTCGTGCATCGGCGGCTGCGCCGGCAGGATGCCTCGATGCTATGAACGACAAAGCCCTTTCGCTCAATTTCCGCAGCGACAACGTGGCCACAGTCACGCCCGAAATCCTGCGTGCGCTGCAGGCTGCTAACCACGGCCCGGCCGCCTCCTATGGCGACGACGAATACAGCGCGTTGCTCAAGCAAAAATGTTCCGACCTCTTCGAGACCGACGTGACGGTCTTTCCGGTTTCCACCGGCACCGCAGCCAACGCGTTGTCGCTCGCCAGCTGCGCCCGACCCTGGGGCGCCATCTACTGCCATGAAGAGGCGCATATCCACACGTCCGAAGGCGGCGCCACCGAAGCGTTCAGCGGCGGTGCCAAGCTGATCGCGCTTCCCGGCAAGAGCTACAAGCTCGAGCCGCCGATGCTGGCGGAAGCGCTGGCGCGCGCGGACCGCGGCATCCGCAACCGAGCGCAGCCGGACGCCGTCTCGATCACGCAGGCGAGCGAATATGGTACCGTGTACAGCCGCGAGGAGCTCGCCGCCATCGGCGCTTGCGCGCGCTCTGCCGGCATCCGTCTCCACATGGACGGTGCGCGGTTCGGCAATGCCCTGGTGACATTGGGATGCAGTCCGGCCGAGATGACGTGGCGCTCGGGGGTCGACATCCTCTCGTTCGGCGCCACCAAGAACGGAGGCATGGGCGCGGACGCCATCGTCGTGTTCGACCCGGCGCTGGTCGAGCCCTTGTCGTACCGTTTGCGGCGCGCCGGCCAGACCTGGTCGAAGATGCGCTTCGCCGCCGCGCAGCTCATCGCGTATGTCGAGGATGGGCTGTTCCTGCGGCTCGCCTCCCACGCCAACGCACTGGCGTCGCAGTTGGGTCGCGAACTGGCCGCGCTACCGGGCGCTCGCCTGGTCGCGCCGGTCGAGGCGAACCTCGTGTTCGTCGCCATGCCCGAACCGGCCATCGAGGCGCTGGCGGGTGCGGGCGTGCGCTTCGCCCGGCGGCGCGGCGGCGTCATTCGCCTGGTGACCCGCTTCGATGGGACCCAGGCGGAGGTCGATCAGCTCATCGCTCTCGCGCGCCAGGCGCTGCCCTGGCCGGAAGCCATTTCTTCGCGATCCGGCACACCATCGTGTAGGCCGGGTTGAAGACATTCCCGACGTCGTAGCGCACGACCTGGCCCATCAGGTGGCTGGCTCCGTTGACCGACAAGCCATAGTCCGCCACCAGCCAGTTCAGCATATCCGTCGTGGCATGCTGGAGTGCCTGATCGAGCGGGCGGGCATTGCCCACCGAGAAGATGTCGGTCGCGGTCTCACCGCGGGGCCAGACGAGCTATCCGTCTGCCCCAGAATAATGCCGGGGGCCAGAATGGCAGATTCTTCTTCCGGCAATACCACAGCGCCGTCAGGAGCCCCCCGAAAAGCGCGCCGATATCCGTCATGCGGTTGAAATGCCTATTCGTGGCTGCGCTGTTGCGGGTTTTTCTGCCGCTGCTGGTTCCTACGCTCTACACACCGGCGCTGATCGCGACCGCAACGCTCTGGAGTGCAGCATTTTTGATTTACTTCTGGATTTACATCCCTTGGCTGATGAGCACCCGGTTGGACGGCAAGGACGGTTGAGCAGCCGTCAAAAAATTGGAACACCAGCCGTGTTCCCACAACACACTGGCACTGACTTCACGTAGTTCGTGCGCCGGTCAGGTGGATGCGGACAGCCGGCGCATCGACCAACACCTCAATGTCCACGGCATGGCCGCGCGCCAGGTTGATCAGCACGGCACCGTCCTTCATCTGGGCTAGGCGTTGCGCATCCAGGACTGGTCGTGCCTCAGACCCGATTCATTTGGGTCTCTTCGTCGCCGGCTTGCGCAGCACCGTTTTCGAGCGGCGCCGGATCACCACCGACGAACAAAGTGCCCAGCCACCCGACGAAGAGCAGGACGGCGAGCGTGACCATCAGCCACCCGGCGCCGGCTTGCTGATCCACCAAGTAGCTGTTGCAGACGCGCACCGGTGCGCGTCTGCAAC
>PKWQ01000022.1 GCA_003133265.1 Acetobacteraceae bacterium | reverse complement strand
CAAAAACGAGTCGGCTGCAACACTATCGCGAACGCAACCTGCATTCCGCTTTAGAACACATTTCTCAAACTTTATTAAGTTATTTTTGCGCGAGGCCTAACAAGAACAAGGTGTCGCCTCCAGCCGAGTTGCCGACCCGGCACCCCTGCGTCAATCGGTGTGAACGTTGGCGGCCTTGACGACTTTTCGCCAGCGTTCAGTGTCTTCCTTGATGAGCGCCGTGAAGCGCTCGGGACTGCCGCCTTCCGGCTCGAGGCCGAGCGCGGCGAAGCGCTCCTTCACGTCAGGCGCCTGCAGCGCCTGCTGCAGGTCGCGGTTGAGCTTGAGCACGACCGACCGCGGGGTGCCCGCCGGTACCGATACGCCGAACCAGATCATGACGTCGAACCCGGTGACCCCCTGCTCCGCCATTGTCGGCACGTCCGGATAGATCGAGAGCCGCTTGCTGCCCGCCACCGCGATCGCTTTGAGTTTGCCCGACTGGATCAGCGGCTGCGCGGACACGGGTGTGGCGAAGATCATCGACACCTGTCCGCCGATGAGGTCGGCAATCGCGGGCGCCGCGCCCTTGTAGGGGACGTGCTGGATGTCGACGCCTGCGAGCAGTTTGAAAAGCTCCAACGTGAGATGGCTGCTGCCGCCGGTGCCTGACGAGCCGCCCGAAAGCTGACCAGGCTTGACTTTCGCCATGGAGATAATCTCTTTCACGTTCGCCGCAGGAAACGTCGCGCTCGTCATCAGCATGATCGGCGACCAACCCAGCAGGATCACGTGCGCAAAATCCTCGTTCAAGTACGGCGTCTTCGCGCGCAATGCGAAGTTGATCGCGTTCGAGCCGGGATTCGTCATCAGCATCGTATAGCCGTCCGGCGTGGCCTTCGCGACGGTGTCCGCGCCGATCAGTCCGCCCGCGCCGCTGCGGTTGTCGATTACCACCGGCTGGCCCCACATCTGGGTGAGCTTCTGCGCCAGCACGCGCGCGACCACGTCGTTCGACGCGCCGGGCGGATACGGCACCACCCACCGCACGACCCGCGTCGGGTACTTGGCTTTCGGTCTTGCGACTTGCGCGATCGCACCGACTGCCGCGAGCAACAGCATTAACGTACACAACGCCCCTAACCTTCTCCCCACTCGCGCGGGGAGAAGGTTAGGGGCGGAATTATGGTGAGGGGAAACCTTCATAACTCTTCTAACGTCACGGGGGGAGGCGCCTTCAGCGCGCCCACATCCTTGATGTGATACACGCTGAAGCGATACCCCGCGCTGTTCAGAATAGCCGATTTCCCCGATTGCACTTTTCAACATATGGCCTCCACAGGAATGGCGCTAATACCCAGGTGGCCACTACCACGGCGCCACCAACCGCCCGGTGTTCTCTCGAAGCTCGCATGACAACTCCCCCGGCACGCAATTGCGTCACTACCACGCGGAGTGGACAAATTTCTCGACGTGACCAGTTATGCCGAGTGGCTCGCCGGCTTCTGAGGCGACGGATGCCTGGAGCGTGGCCCCACGTCGAAGAACGCCCATTGCCAGACCAATCTGCCATCCTGCCGCGAGTCGCACCACTGCTCGCCGGATCTCAATGAAACCGGTAGCAGCCCGATCTGTCGTCTTCGCCAACTCGTTGAGCAAGCACCTTCGGGACCGGCTCGCATGCATGCCGGAGCCAACACTGCCGGCACGCGGAATCACGCGTGGATTCGAGTCATGACGTCCGTCAGATCCGACATCGGACGCCGCTCCAACGAAAGCATCACGTTGAGCATTGCCTCGATGACGCTTGCGTCTTGCCCGCTTGCATTCTTCCGGAACTTTGCGACGATGTCCTCATCGGAGGCGGGGTTCTCCGGCTCTCCCTTCGCAAGAGGCACTTCCACCGTGTGCACATCGCCCTTGCCGCTCCTGATCGCCACCGTGGCACCCCGTTGACGCGGGTAGGCCGCTTCCCACTTTGCGTCACGCCGTGAACTTACGCGCGCGGCCAGCCGCCGGATGTCCTCGTTGCTGACAACCGACTGCACATAGCGATCCTCGCCTGCATCGCCGAAGTACGCAGCCATCGCGATGGAGTAGGCAAGGCTGAATTTCGCGGCCTCCGCCGTCTCTGGCATTTCCCGCGACCCGCAGAAACTGATGGCCACCGGATAGGTGGCAATATCGACGGACTCGACGTCGGAGAACTTCAACTTCTTTGCGTTCATCACGGACAGCAGTCCGTCCATGGCGGGATGGATGTGACGACAGGCGGCGTACAGCTTGATGTATTGATCCGATATGAGGAACTGCTCGCCAAGGTTCGAGAAGAGTTCATCGGTCGAGACTTCGTCGGCCATTGCCTTGAACAATCCCTTCTGGCCTTCGAGGACGGTGACCGGTCCCTTCGCCCCGCGTTTGGCGAGTTCCACCGACAGGATTCCGGCCATGCCGGCCTTGCCGGGATGGATCGGCTTCACCATCGCACCGTCGTTCAGGATCTCCAACAGACTGGCGCCCTGCAGTCCCGCCATTCCCATGGCGCTTGCCATCGCATCCCGGCTCAATCCGGCAAGCATCCCGCAGGCGGCGGCAGCGCCAAACACACCGATCGTGCCGGTGGTATGGAAACCCCGACCGAGGTGCGACGGGTTCATCGCCTTCGACAGGCGATTGACGATTTCGTACCCCATGATCACGGACAGAAGAAACGCTCTGCCGTCGGCCCTTGCCGCCTCGGAGAACGCCAGCGCAGCCGGGATGACGGCGACGCCGGAGTGGACGCCGCCGAAGCGATATCCGTCGTCCATGTCGAGCGCATGACCGCAGACGCCGTTTCCCAGAGCGGCATGGATCGCCGGGACTCGTCCCTTCGCGCCGAGCAAGGTGGCTTCCTCCACGCCTCGCAGGCCTGAAAGATAGTCGATCGTCATTCGGGGAAAGTCCATCTTCAGGCCGGCGATCGATACACCCATCAGGTCGATGGTCAACAGCTTTGCCTTTTGCACGACTTGCGCAGGCAGGTCCTCGAATCTGATGGTGCAGAAATAGTCTGCAAAACGCTGAAGGATCGTTTCCACTTTTCTTTCCATTGCTTTGCCGTTCATGCCGGTCGCTTACACCAGACAGTCGACAAGGGCGTCGAGCTGCCGGACCTGTTCCAGGTCGGCCACCATCTCGATCAGCCTGTCCTGCTTGACCTCGGAAAGAGCACGACCCGCGTAGGAGCAGCAACGCCTGAACTTCGCGATGCAGTCCTCCCAACTGAGCGGAGCGTCGGGACTTCCCTTGAACTGGTGAACCACGAGGTGATGAGCGCCTTCCG
>PKWQ01000023.1 GCA_003133265.1 Acetobacteraceae bacterium | reverse complement strand
TTCCACTGCATGCCGGTACGCAACACCAGCAGTATGGCGTTCATGGCGTTGCGGTCGGGCACCCGAGAGCGACAACAGCCGAGCGGATGCGGCGGTCGCGGCGGCCGAGGCGTTCGGCTTCCCGGTGGTGCTGAAGATCCTGTCGCCGGACATCCTGCACAAATCCGAGATCGGTGGCGTGCTGCTGGATGTGACCGATGCCGCCGAGGTGCAGGATGGTTTCGAACTGCTGCTGGAGCGTGCCGCGAAGGCCGCGCCCACCGCGCGGATCGAGGGCGTGCTGGTGGCCAAGCAGGTCATGGGCGGGGTGGAGTGCATCCTGGGCATCCATCGCGACCCGGTGTTCGGCCCGGTGGCAATGTTCGGCCTGGGCGGCATCTTCGTCGAAGTGTTGAAGGACGTGGTGTTCCGCCGCTGCCCGTTCGGCGAGGACGTGGCCGAGCAGATGATCCGCTCGATCAAGGGCGCGCCGCTGCTGCTGGGTGCGCGCGGCCGCAAGCCGGCGGACGTGAAGGCGCTGGCGACGACGCTGGCGCGGCTGTCGGTGTTCGCACATCAGGCGGGACCGGAACTGCAATCGGTCGATCTCAACCCGGTGTTCGCGATGCCGGAGGGCGAGGGCGCCTTCGCCGCCGACGCGGTGATCGAGATCGGCGGTCCGGCCGGATGACAAGTTTGCACAACAGACGGAAAATTTTCGCATGATCAACAAGATCGTCCAATCCATCGCCGAGGCGATGGCGGGCATCAAGGATGGCTCGACGGTGCTGGTCTCGGGCTTCGGCGCGGTCGGTCAGCCGAATGTGCTGATCGACGGGCTGATCGAGCAGGGTGCGACGGACCTGGTGGCGGTGGCGAACAATGCCGGCGTCGGCCATGTCGGCCTGGCGCGGCTGATGGAACTGGGCCGGGTGCGCAAGATCATCTGCTCGTTCCCGCGCAGCTCCGACCCGGTGGTGTTCGAGACGCTGTACCGCACCGGCAAGATCGAGCTGGAGATCGTGCCGCAGGGCACGCTGGCCGAGCGCATGCACGCCGCCGGCGCCGGCATTCCCGCCTTCTTCACCGCCACCGCCGTCGGCACGCTGCTCGCCAACGGCAAGGAGACGCGCCAGTTCGACGACGGGCGGACCTACGTGATGGAGAAGTCGCTGCCCGGCGACGTGGCGCTGGTGGAAGCGTGGGAGGCCGACCGTTGGGGCAACCTGACGTTCAAGCAGTCCGGCCGGAACTTCAATCCGGTGATGGCGATGGCCGCCAAGCTGACCATCGTGCAGTCCCAGCACATCGTCGAACTCGGCGACATTCCGCCGGAGAACGTCCACACACCCGGTATCTTCGTGGACCGGGTGCTGCACGTACCCTACGGTGATCCTTCAGGCTTCTGACCGCATAAAACTCTTTTGGGGAGAACAGCGATGTCCGACTCGGCGATCGCCGACTTCAAGCCGCTCAGCCGCCAGCAGATGGCCGCCCGCGTGGCGCGCGACATTCCGGAGGGGTGGTACGTCAATCTGGGGATCGGTATTCCGACCCAGGTGGCCGACCATGTGCCGCTGGAGCGGGAAGTGATCTTCCATTCCGAGAACGGCGTGCTGGGCATGGGCCCGGCGCCGGCGCCGGACAAGATCGAGCCCTGGCTGATCAATGCCGGCAAGCAATATGTCACGCTGCGCAAGGGCGGGTCGTATGTGCATCATGCCGACAGCTTCGCCATGATCCGTGGCGGGCACCTGGATTTGTGCGTGCTCGGCGGCTTCCAGGTGGCCGAGAACGGCGATCTGGCGAACTGGGCCACATCGGTGAACGACACCGCGCCGGCGGTCGGCGGGGCGATGGACCTCGCGGCCGGGGCCAAGCGGCTGTGGGTGCTGATGGAGCACACCACCAAGGACGGCACCAGCAAGATCGTGCATCGCTGCTCCTATCCGCTGACCGCGGTGGGCGCGGTGAAGCGGGTCTACACCAACCTCGCCACGCTCGACATCACGCCCGAGGGCTTCGCCATCGTCGACATGGCGCCGGGCCTGAGCTTCGAGAATTTGCAGGCGCGCACCGAGGCAAAGCTGCGCCCCGCCGCCGCCTGAACGAAAAAATGAGGACGACGATGGACGCAGCCGAAGACCGCAACGAAAGTCTGCGAATGCTCCGTGACAGCGCGGCGGCGATTGCCCCGCGCGGCGGCGACCTCAAGCGCATTCGCGATCTGCGCTTCTCCGAACCCGGGTTCGACCGTGCGGTGTGGCGCGAGATCTGCGCCATGGGCTGGCCCGGCCTGCGGCTGGCGGAAGATGTCGGCGGCTCCGGCCTCGGCATGCGGGAGTTCGTCGCCCTGGTCGAGGAGCTGGGCGCCGGTCTGGTGCCGGAACCGCTGATCCCGGTGGCGATGGCGGCGCGGCTGCTGCCGGCCGATCATCTGGCCTCGGTGTTGTCGGGCGAGCGGATCGTCATCCCGGCGTGGCAGGAGCGGCCGAATTCGCTCGATGCGGTCGGCGGCACCACGCTGTCGGGCGGCAAGGTCACCGGCAAGAAAATGTTCGTGCCGCAGGCCGCTGGGGCGGATGCGTTCCTGGTGACGGTGCAGGGCGGGCTGGCGCTGGTGCAACGCGACGCGCCGGGCGTGTCGCTGGTGCTGGAGCAGACCCAGGATGGCGGCAATTTCGGCACGCTGAGCCTGGACGGCGCGCCGGCCGAGGCGATCGCCGGCGATGCGTCCGACGCGCTGGAGGAAGCGGCGCTGGCGACTTCGGCCTATCTGCTCGGCGCGATGGATCGCGCGTTCGCCATGACGCTCGACTACATGAAGACCCGCCAGCAGTTCGGCCGGACCATCGGCAGCTTCCAGGCGTTGCAGCACCGCGCGGTGGATTTGAAGATCCAGATCTCGTTGACCCGCGCCAGTGTGGAAGCGGCGGCGGCGACGCTGGACAGCGTCACGGTGCCGGCACTGCGCCAGTCCGCCGTGTCCCGCGCCAAGGCGCGCGCGGCCGAGGCGTCGATGCTCGTCACCAAGCAGTGTATCCAGCTCAGCGGCGGCATCGGCTACACCGATGCCTATGACGTCGGCCTGTTCCTGCGCAAGGCGATGGTGCTGTCCAACCTGTACGGCTCGGCCGCGCTGCACCGCGCGCGCTATGCCGCGGTGACCCCGGAGCAGGACGATGAATAGTCCTGCTGCCAGCGCGCGCGATCCGCAAGACTACAACACACTCGACGACGATACCTTCCGTATTACGGTGCGCCGCTGGGTGGAGGCGAACTATCCGCCGGAGATTCGCAATCCGCCGAAGCGGCTGCACTGGCACGAGAACAAGGTCTGGTTCTTCAAGCTGTCCGAGAAGGGCTGGCTGGCGCCGTCCTGGCCGCGCGAATTTGGCGGCATGGGGCTGTCGTCCTCGAAGCAGCTGATCATGATCGAGGAGTTCGAGCGGCACGGCTGCTGCCGGTTCAACGACCACGGCGTCATCATGGTCGGCCCGCTGCTGATCCAGCACGGCACCGAGGCACAGAAGCAGCACTTCCTGCCGAAAATCCTCTCCGGCGAATACATCTGGTGCCAGGGCTATTCCGAGCCCAATGCCGGTTCCGACCTCGCGGCGCTGCGTACCGAGGCGGTGCTGGACGGCGATCACTACGTGATCAACGGCCAGAAGATCTGGACCACGCTGGCGATGGACGCCAACTGGATCTTCTGTCTGGTGCGCACCGACAAGAACGCCAAGAAACAAGAGGGCATCAGCTTCCTGCTGATCCCGATGGACACGCCCGGCATCACCGTGCGCCCGATCATCACCCTCGATATGCACGACGAGTTCTGCGAGACGTTCTTCGACAATGTCCGCGTGCCCAGAGAAAACCTGGTCGGGCAGGTGAACAAGGGCTGGACGATGGCGAAGGCGCTGCTCGGGTTCGAGCGCATCTTCCTCGGCGCGCCGAAGCAGTCCCAGTACGCGCTGGCGCGGCTGAAGCAGCTCGCCGAACGCATGGGCGTCTGGGAGGACGAGAGTTTCCAGGACCGCTATGTCCGCCTGCGGCTGGATATCGCTGATTTGCGGGAGCTGCACGCGACCTATGTCGAGATCGTGCGGCGTGGCGAGACGCTGGGTCCGGACGTGTCGCAGCTGAAAACCTGGCAGACCGAGCTGTTCCAGCGCATCACCGAACTGAGCCTGGAGATCGCCGGCGAGAACGCGGCGCTGCTCGATCCGATGGAAGGCAACCGCGAGCTGCATCCGTCGGGCCTCTATTTGCAGGCGCGGCCGGCGACGATCTACGGCGGGTCGAACGAGATCCAGCGCAACATCGTCGCCAAGAACGTGCTCGAACTGCCGGACCGATAGCCGGGATGCGCCGGTGACGTCCCCCGTCCGGCACGACCGCATCGATACGCGCGGCGCGGCCATCCTGGTCATGCTGTGCGCGCTGTGGGGCATGACCCAGGTGGCGATGAAGATCACCGGCCAGGAGGGCATTCCGCCGCTGTTGCAGGCCGGGCTGCGTTCGGTCGGCGCGGCTGTGCTGCTGTGTCTGTGGGTGCGGCTGCGCGGCGGGAAGGGGGCGCTCGGCGCCTTGCTGGCGCCCGACGGCGCGTTCTGGCCGGGCATGGGGATCGCGGTGCTGTTCGCCGGCGAATTTCTGTTCCTGTTTCCGGGCATGCTGCTGACCACAGCCTCGCGCGGGGTATTGTTCGTCTATACCGCGCCGTTCTGGGTCGCCGGCGGCGTGCATCTGCTGGTGCCCGGCGAGCGGATGACGGCGCGTCAGGCGCTCGGGCTGCTGCTGGCTTTCGCCGGCATCGCGCTGGCCGTCAGCGACGGGCTGAGCGCCGGCGGCGGGCAGTGGCAGGGCGACGCGCTGGTGCTGATCGGCGCCGCGTTCTGGGGGCTGACCACGGTGGCGCTGCGCTCCAGCCCGCGGCTGATGGCGTTGCGGCCGCAGAAGGTGCTGTTCTACCAGTTGGCGGGTTCCGCGCCCTTGCTTCTGGCCGCCGCCGCGCTGCATGACGAACTGCCGCGCATTGCCGCCGGCAGCGGGCTGGGCTGGCTGTGGCTCGGCTATCAGGTCGGCATCGTCGCGTTCTTCAGCTACCTGACCTGGTTCTGGCTGATCGCCCGCTATCCGGCCGGGCGGCTGTCGTCGTTCACCTTCCTCGCCCCGCTGTTCGGCATGCTCGCCGGCGCGCTGGTGCTGGATGAGCACGTCTCCGCGCTGCTGGCGGGGGCCTTGGTTTTCGTCGGCTGCGGCATCAAGCTGGTGAACGGCCCCGCCCCGGCGCGACGGGTGGTGGCAGTGGCCGAGGGAACCGACGTGCCATGACCGACGTGCCGATCCTGACCCAGCGCCGCATCGAGGCAGCCTTCGCCAAGGGCATCTTCGAGGAGATGAAGGCCGAACTCGGCGAGGCGACCGCCCGGCGCATCCTGACCAGCGCCGTGGTGAAGCTGGCGAAGGCCTCGGCGGCCGAGATGGCCAGGCAGGCGCCGGGCGGCGCACCCGACCTGGACAGCTTCCGCGCCCTGCTGCCGCACTGGACCGCCGAGGACGCGCTGTCGATCGAGGTGCTGACATCCACCGAGACCGAATTCCACTACAACGTCACGCGCTGCCGCTACGCGGAGATGTACCGCGCGATGGGCCTGGCCGATCTCGGCGCCATTCTGTCCTGTAACCGCGACGCCGCGTTCTGCGAGGGCTACGATCCGAGGCTGAAGCTGGAACGCACGCAGACGCTGATGGGTGGGGCGGGTTTTTGTGACTTTCGGTATCGGGTTGAGGGGTGAAGGGAACCTAAAGCGCGGTTTGATTCAAGCATAACTGCGGATACTGAGCCTTGGATTTTCACGCTTTTGGGCTCTCAGGTGTGAACATCAGGCCGTTGAGCCAGCACGCTGCGGCCGATGGGCAGGCGCCATGGCTTCTTCAGATGAAAAATGTGCATGGCGTAGGCACCGGTATCGCCCTCTGCGATCGTCGTTGAAACAGGCAGCGTCACCTGTACTGGTTGCGGCAGGTTCCTCGCAGAAAGTGTGCAGCGCACGGCGCCAATACTGCGGGGGGCATCACCGGAAACACCGATGAGGAAACTGATGGTCTGCGGAGCCTCTTGGTGCCGAAACTCCTCGCAATCGGCCAGCCAGCAGGTTCGATTGTCCCGATCTCGCCAATGGAACCTACCACGAGGCGGTAACCGAGGGCGAGAATCGTATAACGACGGGATGTGGAAAAGTGGATCGCCAACATTCAATGGGTCCATCAGGGAAAAAAACCGACCCTGTGGTGCGACTGGCGCAGCCGGCATAGTCAGATCTATGGGGCTATCGTCGTCGCTTTCCGGTAGGCGCATAAGACGTACACCGCCAAGCGCTTCCAGCGTTAGAATCGCATGCTCGGCTGGAATGGTTCCCGCATTTGCCAGATGCAATTTCACCGCCACGATACGGTTCGGTAGCCCTAGCTTGCTGTGCAGCTTCAAGAAAAACTGCCTGAGCTTGTCAATCCATTCGGGGTAGAGCTTATCCTGATACTGCTGAATGGCTCCGGGGTCTGGCGGCTGCCAGCGGTTGCCGAAAGCGGCGAACGCGGCCATCGCTAACGGGCTGCGGGGTGAATCTGTTGGCCGGGCCGGGGGCTCTTTCTGAAATTCGGTCTGGCGCGGATTGCTACTGATGGCATATTCCACCAGCTGCTCGGCCTCATGAGGCTGGAGCGGCGCGAAGTGCACCAGCGGCAGCGTGAGTTCCTCCACAGCATCACCACCGACATTTTCTGCCTTGATGGTAATGATGGGGGCCTGTTGCTCGACATGCGCCAACCGGCGTTCGAGTTCCTTGACTTTCTTTTCCATCCCATCAGGCTCGCGCGGCAGGCGCCAACTGCGTTTCGCGCCGTCCTCATCGAGAGGCACTTCGATGGTGGGTAGCCCAACATGCCGGGCAGTGTCAGCGGCACCACCATCATCGGTTAGGAATTGAGCCTCGACCATTTCGGCATTGGCCTGACGCTGGGCCATGATGTCCGCGATAACCCGGTCGTCCGGACGTGCCGGATCGAGCAGAGCGGGCAGAGGGGCGAGTGGGGGAACGGGCGGGGGCGTCAGCAGCAGAACCCTCGGGTCAGTCGACCTTAGCTCCAGTTGCCCACCGGCGCGTCCCGCTTGACGCAATCGATTGGACCAATCTCTCGCCCGGATTGACTTGTTACCCCGGCCAGTCGATTTCTGGTGATCGATCTCGCTTCGTACCTGCCGGCAAACGGCGAGCACGATCTCGCTGGCGTCGGTGATCTCGCCCCACGGACACTCGTTCGGGGTCCGGCATTCCAGGAAGAAATTTGTGTCCGGGAACAGGATCAGGGTAATGCTTGTCATATCATCATTCTAACAAAATGAAGCGCCGAGGGGGATCACCCGTTTTGCAGAGAGTGCGATGACTAAAAAGTGGGGACGCCGTGCGGAGTGATTCGTCTCCGAACCTTCATCCGGCGCCAAGCCAATAACCCCCTAAAACACCAGCCTCCCCCCCACCAGCACCAGCGTCGTCGCCAGTATCGGCCGCAGCACCGCGTCCGGGATGTGCGCCGACAGGTAGCTGCCGAGGATGATCCCCGGAATCGACCCGCTCAGCAGCGAGGTCAGCAGCGGCCAGTCCACCGCGCCCAGCCACCAATGGCCGATCCCCGCCACCAGCGTCAGCGGCACGGCGTGGGCGATATCGGACCCGACGATGACGGACATCCGCACCCGCGGATACAGCAACAGCAACGCCGTCACGCCCAGCGCACCCGCGCCCACCGAGGAGATCGTCACCAGCACGCCCAGCACCGCCCCGGTGAGAACGGTCAGCCGCGCCGTCTGACGCGGCCCGATTTTTTCGACCACCGGTCCGACAAGGGCCACGAACCGCTGGCGGAACACCAGCGACAGCGCGGTCAGCAGCAGCATCACGCCGAGCACCAGCGAGATGATCCGCTGGCTGGTGGGGCCAGAGCTGTCGTACTGCGAGATCACCAACAAGGTGATGAGTGTCGCGGGCACGCTGCCGGATGCCAGGCGCGCCACGATCCGCCAGTCGACCGTGCGATTCAGGCCATGAACCAGCGTGCCGACCGTCTTCGTGGCGGACGCATACAACAGGTCGGTTCCCACCGCCGTCGCGGGATGCACGCCGAAGAACAGCACCAGGATCGGCGTCATCAGCGACCCGCCGCCCATGCCGGTCTGCCCGATCAGAAGGCCCACGAAAAATCCCGACACCATGAAACCCGGATTGACGGCGGAGAACAGATCCATGTGCGACCCCAAACGCTCTTACGGGACATGATAGCGCGTCTGTCCGCCCCGGTGTGATCGGCTTTGCGTCAGGGAACCGGCTCCAGCCCGTTTCGCCGCCGCATGGCCGTCGTCCTACGGCCCCTTCAGCTCCGCCAGCGTGGCCTGCACCAGCCTGTAGTCCTCGCCATCCGCCGGCAGCACGGCGAGCAGCCGCGTCCAGTCCTGCCGCGCCTCGGCCGGGCGGCCCTCGCGCGCCGCGACAATGCCGAGATACCACAGCACCTCCGGCGCGTTCGGCATGACCGCCGCCACCTCGCGCAGCAGCGCCACCGCGCGTGGCGGCAACGGATCGTCCTTTTGCAGCCGCGACAGCAGCGCCGTCACCGCCTGCAGCTTGATGCCGGGGTTGTCGGGCTTCAGCCTGGCCGCATGGTCGTAGGCGTCCACCGCCTTGTCGGTATTGCCTTGCACCGCATAGGCGTTGCCGAGGCGCAGCCAGCCGTCCAGGTCGTTCGGGTCGGCCTGCAACTTGGCCGCGAGCTGCTCGATCATGCCGGCGATCATCCGATCGCGCTCGGCTGGCGGCATCTGCTCGGCGGCTGCCATCTGTTCCGGGGTCGGGCCGGCTTGCGCCGCCGCCGGCGCGTCCTCGGCGAGGCCCTTTGGCAGCGGCGGCGCCGCGATGCCGCCGGACCGCGCCGCTTCGGCGACCCGGTGCTCGATCTCCTCGCGCATCGGCGAATCGTCGGGAATGTCGGCCGCCAGCCCCAGCCAGGCGCCGATCGCCTTGCTCACCTCGCCCGCCTGGCCGTCGGCGAGGGCCAGATAGTAGCGCGCCACGTCGCTCTTCGGGTCCGCCGCCAGCGCCGCCACGAAGGCGTCGTGCGCCGCCGGCGAGACGATGCCGTCCGCCGCCATCACCAGCATCTCGCCATAGCCGGCATAGACAATGGCGTCCTTCTGGCCCAGCTCGATGGCACGCTGGTAGGCATCCATCGCCTTGTGCCAGTCGCCCAGCATGGATTCGGTGCGCGCGTAGAGCACCCAGCCCTCGGCGTTCGACGGCTCCGCCCGCAGCTTCTGTTCCAGCCGCTCGGCGGCTTGCTTCACGTCCGAATGCGGTGCCGGCGTGGCGCCGGTGGCGGGAGGTTCCGCCGTCGCCCGCGTCGTTGACGGCGACGTGCCGGGCGGCATATCGGGCAGGCTTGGCGCGCCCAGCCACCAATACAGCCCGCCGGCGCTGACCAGGATGAACAAAGCGGCGGCGGAGGCCAGACGCGGGCTGCGCGCTGAACCCGTCGCCGCCCGCCCGGCGGGGGCGTCCACCGCGAGCAGGCGTCGCTGGATTTCCAGCCGCGCCGCCTCGGCTTCGGTTTGGCTCAACACGCCGCGCGCGACGTCGCGTTCCAGTTCATGCAGTTGGTCGCGGTATACGGCGCGGTCGTGTTGTCCGCGCTCGTTTGGCGCGCCCTTGCCGAACATCAGCGGCAGGCTGACCGCGGCTAGCACGGCCAGCAGCAATGCGGCGAAAACAAGCAGAGTAAGGACCATCAACCACCCGGCCTTTAAGCGGCGACGCGCTGCGCGGGCCGCAGGATGGCGCACAGCGCCTCGACCAGCGCCGCCATCATCGCATCGGTGTGCTGCGGCGTGGGCGTGAAGCGCAGCCGCTCCTCGCCGCGCGGCACCGTCGGATAGTTGATCGGTGTCGCATACATGCCGAACTCCTCCAGCAGCCGCCGGCTGACGTCCTTGCACAGCGCCGCATCGCCGATATGCAGCGGCACGA
>PKWQ01000457.1 GCA_003133265.1 Acetobacteraceae bacterium | reverse complement strand
CTGCCCGTCGGTGATGGAGATCACGTTGGTCGGGATGTAGGCCGACACGTCGCCGGCCTGCGTCTCGATGACGGGAAGCGCCGTCAGGCTGCCGGCGCCGAAGGCGTCGGACATCTTCGCGGCGCGCTCCAGCAGGCGGGAATGCAGATAGAACACGTCGCCCGGATATGCCTCGCGGCCCGGCGGGCGACGCAGCAGCAGCGACATCTGGCGATAGGAGACGGCCTGCTTGGACAGATCGTCGTAGAAGATCACCGCGTGGCGGCCGTTGTCGCGGAAGAATTCGCCCATGGTGCAGCCGGTGTACGGCGCCAGGAACTGCATCGGCGCTGGATCGGACGCGGTGGCGGCGACCACGATGGAGTATTCCATCGCGCCGTTTTCTTCCAGGGTACGCACCAGCTGGGCAACCGTGGAGCGCTTCTGGCCGATCGCGACGTAGATGCAATAGAGCTTCTTGCTCTCGTCGGTGCCGGCGTTGATGCCCTTCTGGTTGATGATGGTGTCGATGATGACGGCGGTCTTGCCGGTCTGGCGGTCGCCGATGATCAGCTCGCGCTGGCCACGGCCGATCGGGATCAGCGCATCGATCGCCTTCAGGCCGGTCTGCATCGGCTCATGCACGGACTTGCGCGGAATGATGCCGGGGGCCTTCACCTCGACGCGCATGCGGGTCACGTCGACCAGCGGACCCTTGCCGTCGATCGGCGTGCCGAGGCCGTCGACCACGCGGCCGAGCAGCCCGTTGCCGACCGGCACGTCCACGATCGAGCCGGTGCGGCTGACGGTGTCGCCCTCGCGGATGCTGCGGTCGTCGCCGAAGATCACGACGCCGACATTGTCGGTCTCGAGGTTCAGCGCCATGCCGCGCAGGCCGGCGCCGGGGAACTCGACCATCTCGCCGGACATGACGTTCTGCAGGCCGAAGACGCGCGCGATGCCGTCGCCGACGCTGAGCACCTGACCGGTCTCGGCGACGTTGGCTTCGGTATCGAAAGCCGCGATCTGCTTCTTGAGGATCTCCGAAATTTCGGCGGGGCGGATTTCCATCACGCGGCTCCCTTCATGGCGTACTGCAGGCGCTGCAGACGGGATTTCAGACTGGTGTCATACAGACGGGCACCGATCCGGACGACCAGGCCGCCGAGCAGGTCGGGCTCGACCTCCTCCAGAATTTTCACGTTGCCGTATCCGGCCTCGATCAGCCGCGCATTGAGCTGCTGGCGCTGCAGATCGGAGATCGGCGCGGCCGAGGCGACATAGGCGGTGACCACGCCGCGCTTTTCCGCGACCAGTGCCGCGAAGGCGTTGACGATGCCCTTGAGCGCGCGCAGGCGGCGATTGGTGGCGACCACGCCGACGAAATCGCGCAGCTGCTTGCCGAAGCCATGGGCATCGAGCACCGCGAAAGCGGCGGTACGCGCCTGATTGACATCGATCAGCGGGGATTCGATCAGCCGGCGGAAATCCGCGCTCTGATCGATCAGCCGCCCCAGCGCCTCCATTTCGGCAACCACCGCATCGAGCGCGTTCTGGTCGCCGGCATGGGCGTAGAGGGCGGCGGCATAACGGTCGACGAAACCGCCGCCGGAAGAGATTGTCGTGCCGCCAGACGCCACGATTGCTGTTCCATCGTTGAGGCCGCACCAATGGCGGCCGTGAGACATACCGGCAGCCCTTACCGGCGCCCGGCGTCTAGCATGGGGTTTTTGGGGGCGCAACACGGGGCGACGCGGTTTTCTGTTATCTTCCCCATCGCTGTCGCAATCAAAGGCCCGTCGCTTTCCTAATCACCCATCGCTTTCCTAATCAAAGGAACGACACCGGGTCCACGTCCACGTCCACCCGCGCCCCGCGCGGTACCTTCACCTGGGCAAGCCAGGCGCGCNNCTTTCGCAATCAGAGGAACGATACCGGGTCCACGTCCACGTCCACCCGTGCCCCGCGTGGCACCTTCACCTTGGCGAGCCACTCCCGCAGGATCGGCTGCACCGCCACGTCCCGCCGGGTCTTCAGCAGCAGCCGCCGCCGGTGGCGGCCACGCAGGATCGCCAAGGGCGCCGGCGCCGGGCCCAGCACCTCCAGCCCCTCCCCGCGCGGCGCCGCGCGGCCCAGTTCGCGGGCCAGCAGGTCCGCCGCCTCCGCCTGATCGGCACTGACGATCACCGCCGCCAGCCGGCCATAGGGCGGCCAGTGGCCGGGACGGCGCATCGCCTGCTCGCGCGCCATGAACGCCGCCAGATCGCCGGCCACCAGCGCCTGCATCACCGGATGCTCGGGCGAGAAGGTTTGCAGCATCACTCGGCCGGGCGCCTCCGCCCGCCCGGCCCGGCCGGCGACCTGGTGCAATANNGCCCGTCCGGCTCGGCCGGCGACCTGGTGCAGCAACTGCACGGTGCGCTCGGACGCGCGCAGGTCGCCGCCGGCCAGCCCAAGATCGGCATCGACCACGCCGACCAGGGTCAGATGCGGGAAGTGCCACCCTTTCGCGACGATCTGTGTGCCGATGATGAGGTCGACCTCCCGCGCCGAGATCGCCCGCGCCGCCTCCGCCGCCGCGTGCGGGCCGGGCATAGTATCGCTCGCCATCACCAGACGGCGGGCTTCGGGGAATAAAAGCGCGGCTTCCTCGGTGATTCGCTCGACGCCTGGGCCGACGGCGGTCAGGCTGTGGGCCGCGCCACATGACGGGCACGCCTCCGGAATCGGGACGGTGTGGCCACAATGATGGCATTGCAGCACCCGCCGCGCCCGGTGCTCCACCAGCCAGGCGGTGCAATGCGGGCACTGCATCCGGTGGCCGCAGGCGCGGCACAGCGTCAACGGCGCGTAGCCACGGCGATTGAGGAACAGCATCGCCTGCTCGCCGCGCGCCAGGGTTTCCCGCACNNTCGGGCAGCACCGCGCCGCCGTGGCGCGCCGGCAGCGACAGCCGGCGGTAGCGGCCGGCCTCGACGTTCGCCACCGTCTCCAGGCTGGGCGTGGCGGAGACCAGCACGGCGGGGGCGGCGCAGAACCGGGCACGCACCACCGCCATGTCGCGGGCGTGGTAGACGACGCCCTCTTCCTGCTTGAACGCGGTCTCGTGCTCCTCATCGACCACCACCAGACCCAGATCGGGAAACGGCAGGAACAGGGCGGAGCGCGCGCCGACCACCACCGGCGCGGCGCCGTCCGCCACCGCGCGCCAGGTGGTGCGGCGGACGCGCGCGGACAGATCGGAGTGCCAGACCGCCGGGGCGACGCCGAAGCGCGCCTCGAACCGCTCCAGCCATTGCGAAGAGAGCGCGATCTCCGGCAGCAGCACCAGCGCCTGCCGGCCCTGGCGGCGGCATTCCGCCACCGCCTCCAGATACACCTCGGTCTTGCCCGAGCCGGTGACGCCNNGGCCCGCGCCGCCACCGCCTCGCGCAGCGCCGAGGCCGCGTCCGCCTGATCCGCCGACAGGATCGGGCCAGGATGCGCCGGGTCCGGCAGGGCGAAGGGCGCGGGAACCGGCAGCAGGACCGGCACCAGCAATCCGGCATCGGCCATGCCGCGCACCGTGCCAGCGCCGACGCCGGCACGGATAGCAAGCTGCGCGGTGGCCAGCGGCCCACCCGCCAGCGCCGCCAGCACCCGCGCAC
>PKWQ01000458.1 GCA_003133265.1 Acetobacteraceae bacterium | reverse complement strand
GTCCATGAACCTGCTCGCCAGCGTCCTCGCCGTTGATGTGCCGGTCGCGGCGACATTGGATATTGTATCAACGTATTGCTTGGTCGCGGGCTGGAGCGCCACCGCCGGATCGGCCGCCAATACAACGGGACCCGTCATCGTCCCACCAGCCAGCCCCGCCGCGCCCGCGGCGAAACGACGGCGACCGAACCCGTTGGACATGCTTGCTGCCCTCCCTATGCGAACGCCGGACCTGCCTAGCACAGACGCCGGCGCACGCACAAAGCATGAGAGGAATAGGTCACAGGGGGCTGGCCGGAGGCGATCTTGTCCCAGTCCAGAATGTTCAGATCGCGCCCGGCAAGAAAGGCGCGATCACCCCCCGGTCATTGCGCCCCGCCGCGCTCGCTGTATCCGAGGTCAGCCGGTCTGACCGCCGCCCAGCCCGCCGGTCAGCCGGGCGATGTGCTCGTCCTTGCGAACCGAGCCGGCGGAGGAGCCGACCCAATAGCTGACGACGCTGGTCGCCATCGCCGCCAGCGAGCCGAGCAGCATGTTCAAGATCGTCTCGCTGCCGGACGGCAGGCTGCGGGTGAGCGCCAGGGTCATCACCGCGGCGAAGGTGATCAGCACCAGGGCGGAGACCACTGGCGCGCCCCAGGCGATGGAACTGCCGGCCTGGGCAAGCGCGACGGTCTGCTGGCGGGCATTGGCGGTATCGGCGAACCCCTGGGCGAGCGCGTCCAGTTCGGCCTTGCGTGCGGCCTCGCTGGCATGGTCGGCCTCGGCCTCGCGTTCGGCGGCAATTTTGGCCAGCTCCACCTGCAACTGCATCGCCAGTTCCGGCCTGGATTGCAGCACGCAGCGCACGGCATCGGCACCGGCATCGGTGTGCGGATCGGCCACGCCGGTAACGGATGCAACCGCCTGGACGACCTGTTCCGCCGCCTTGTCGCCATCGGCCCCGAACAGCCACTTGGCGATCGTCGGCGCGACGGAGAGAACCAACGGGATCAAGGCACCCATATCGACATTCCTCGCATCTCAGGGAACCAGCACTTCACGGACATGCAGCAGCCGGCTGCGGCAATCGTCGCCGGCTGCGGCGAGGTCGATGATCCAGTACGCCAGATCGGCGTCCTCACGGAACTGGTCGGGCGGCTCCGGCTGGTCCTGGCAGGCCAGCAGATCCGGCGGCACGTCCGGGCGCGGCGCCAGCGCCACTTGCGGCGGGGTGTCGGCGCAGCCCGTCAACAGCAGCGCCGATAGCAAGGCTGTCAGCGCAGCCCATGGTGTGCGGGGTGGCATCGATGCTGCTCCTGATGGCGGTGGTGTGCACGGCGCGCGCCTGGGCATCGGCGGCAGCGGCTTGCAGCGCGGCGACCTCTCGTGCGTGGTCGGCCTGGATGGCGGCGATCTCCGCGGCCTGCTCGGCGGCCCGCGCCTCGGCCAGCACGCGGGCATCGTGTTCGCCCACCACCCAGACGCCGCCGGCGATCAGGCCCGCGAGCAAGGCGGCGATACCAGCCACCTTGCCCAGCGGTCCGGCGACGAGCCCGAGGATCAGCCCCACGGATGCACGACGCGCAGCGCGATCAACGCGCCGATGGCAAGCACGACGCCGAGCACGGCCCCGACGCCGCCCTTCTTGATCCACGCGGACAACGCCGTCTCGACCTTGGCGGCATCCGCCTCGGCAGCCGTGACATCGGCCTTGCCGGCGGCGATCACGCGCGATACCGCCGCCTCCACGGCGGAGACGATATCGCCCGCGACGGTGGTGGCGGAGAAAGCCGATGCCCCGTTGACGACGTTCGCGTGCGCGGTGATGGCGGCCTGGACCGCGGTGAGCACCGCGGACGTGGCAGTGCTGGAGGCGCTATGCACCGCCGCGACGGCAATATTGGCGGCGGTGGTCGCGCTGGTGTCGGGGACAGGCTGCTGGGTAATGGGCTGTGTGGTATCGGACATGAAAAGCTCCTTTCAGGTTTTGGCGAACTGAATGCGGGCAGCGAGCAGCCGCATCAGGCGTCTTCGGTCATCGTCATCGACTCGTAGGGCAGCCGGCACAGCCGCCTGGCCCAACCCAGGCCGAAGCTGTGCCAGGTCGGCAGCGCCGCCATGAAAGCGAAACGCTGGGCCAGGAACTCGGCGCAGATCGCCGCACCGGTCTGTTGGCTCCGCGCCAGCGCCAGCCATTGCCTGGCACGGCCGAGGCCGTTGTTCACCGCCGCATCGAAGGCGAGCAGCGCGAGCGGCGGCGGCAGAGAGTCGGCGTCGAGCTTGTCCCAGTAATCCCGCCGATAGATCGCCTGCGCCTGATCGAGCGTCAGATCGGCGATATCCAGATCGGGATAGGCCCGAGCACTGATGCCGAATTTGGTGCCACGGCATTCACCCCGTCCGGATGCGCCGCCGGTCCAGTTGCCGGGATCGGCGGGATTGGCGGTGAAGCCGCCCTCATGGCCGATCACGACACGAAACGCCTGATCGAACGCGGCCACCTCAGTGGGTTCCAGGCGGCTGGGTGTAGTGGCCGTGCAGCCATGCCCCGACCGACAACGCGACGCCGACAATCCAGCGAAACGCCCAGTTGCTGCCCAAACCGCTTGCCTGCGCCATCAGGACTTCGTCTAGCTTGGCTTCGATGATGCCGAGCTTGGTGCCGACGAAGCTCTCATGTCGATCAATGCGAGATTCGAGAGCGGTAAGCCGGCCATCCATCCTGCCGATATGCAGGTTGGTGTCTCCGGGCATGTCCGGCATATACATTCCTTCCGGGTGAAATCAGCGGGTATCGCTTCAGGGGGTATCGCTGAGCACGAGGGGCTCGGCGGTCGCCGCCAGCGGGTAGTTGACACCCCATGCGCTGCCGAGATCGGCAGCGATGTCCCACGAGGCGGGCTTGGCGAGGCTGGCGTAATTGTCGGTGACCGCGTTGCCGCGCCCGATAGTCGTGCCGCCATAGGGATAGAACAGCAGACAGAACGCGCTCGGGCTGGTCAGCGGCGATGCGAGCGTGATGCTCAGATGCGTGGCATCGATCCGCGCACATGCGCTCGCCGTCACGATCGGACCGGGAGCGGCGACGCTGCCTCCGTCCATCACCGCGAAACCAGCGCCATTCGCCGCCTGTAGAGGCACCAGAACGTCCGTGCCGCAATCATGGCGCACGGTCAGCACGATCGTCGTGCTGCTCTGGCGCCAGGCATGGACGATGGCCGGGCCGCCTTGCGCGGGCAGGCCGGCGGGAATCGCCGTGAGCGTGTCGCCGCGTCCCGTGGCCAGGACGGCGCGCGCCACGAGCGGCGCGGCGAGGCGGGCAAAGCGCTGATTGTCCAGCGCGTCGCGATGCGCGCCATCGCCGCCGGTCGCGATGCCGGTCGTCGGATTCCACGAGGCCCCGCGCGCGATGCTGTCCGATGTCTGGGGATTGCCGATGACGATGTTCTGCGTGGGATCGGCGGCGAGGTCGGCCACCGTTTCGCGGTGCATCTGTATTCCCGCATTGCCGCCATAGGGAATCGCATTCCACCAGATCAACGGCAGATCACTCGCGGCTCGGCCCAGCATCGCGCGCTCAAGCGCCAGGAACCGCGTGGCGGCGGTCTTGAAGGTTGCCTTCTCGGCGTAGGCACGCAGGCTGTCGGTCTCGTTCCAGGGCCAGACGATGGCGACGACATCGGCCAGATCGGCCGGGGCGAGCGCGGTGACGGCGGCCTGCACCGCCTGACCGTCGGCACCGAGCAACCAGGTGGACGGGTTCGAGCCGTCGCCGGGGTCGTTGACGAAGCTGCCGGGATAGGCGCCACCGACCGCGTTGTAGATGCCGTGACCGCTGGCCATGGTGTAGCTGGACGAATTGCCGTAGGTGGCAAGGACGTTCCAGGCAAGCGCGCCGAGATGCCAGGCCACCCCCTGTGCCAGCAACTGCGCCGCGCCGTCGTTCAGCGCGTAGTTGACCGCATTGGACTGGCCGTCGATCAGCAGGAAAATTCCCCGCCGCGCGCCCAGGCGCCACCGTGTGACGGCACCGAGCAGCGTCGCGGTCTCGGCGTCGGACAGCGCGCGTTCCCATGTGGCCGCCTCATGCAGCCAGCACTGCGCCGCGCCGAGCAGCGTGGTGTCGTGCAACAAGGTCATTGCCTGGGCGATGCTCGACGCCATCGGATTGGGCGCCGCGGTGGCCACCCTGGCGCCATCCAGCCAGACATCGACGCCGGCGCCGGTCGTGTTGCGCAGGATGACCGAATGGGTGTGGCGACGTTCCAGGGTGCTCGTCAGTATCGTCTGGCTCGGACCGGGGAACAGGATCAGGCGGCTCTGCCCGCCCGCGCTGTCGGCCTGTAGCACCGGTGTGGCGCCAGACGCGAGCAGCACGATCGCGCTGGTATCGCGCCCGGAATTCTGCCGCCAGTTCGGCCGCGACCACACCAGATAACGGGTCCATGCCACGGCCGCGCCAAAGGGCACCGCGGCGAGTTGGAAGCCGAGATCGGGATCGAGCGCGGGGGCAAGCGTGCCGACACCGCCGGCGATGCGCCCAAGCCCACCCAGCAGCCCGTTCAGGCGCGGTACAGCGATAGGAGCACCATTGGCGATGGCCGCGGAAAACGGCAGCAGCACGCGCCCATTGCCCGACTTGTCACGCAGACTGCCGAGCGACTGGCCCCAACCGGCGAGCGGCGTGCCGGACGGGTCCAGCAGATCCGCCAGCGCGCCGCCATCCCACCAGCCGGAGAGGCCCGCGATGGACGCCGGCGTTGGGCCGGTGATAGCCGTGGTCTGCGACGACGCACGCAGCGCACGCCACAACCCATATCGCCCGCCGCCGATATTCATCGGCACGTTGGGCGCGACAAAAGCGACGCTCATCTCAATTGACCAGGAACGACGTCGGGTAGACCGTGGGCGCCGAGCCGTCGGTGCCCTCCACCCAGGCATAGTAGCTGCCGGCGGTCGCCGGCGTAGGCACGTAGGCTGCCCAGATATCCGACGTGACGAACATTCCGGCAGTCCAGCTGGTGGGCGGCACCGTGGCAGAGGTCGAGAACCCAAACTGCACCGTGGCGTTTGATGGGTTGACATGGGCATTCACGCCGATGGAGCCGCTGGCGTGCGTGTAGGGTCCGGACGGCGCCAGATTCCAGGTGATCGACGTGACCAGGGCCGGTGCGCTGGTACTGGCGGTATGGACCGCCGATGCCGCGCCCGTCCCTGCCGCGTTCACGGCAAACACCTCGAAATCATAGGCCGTGGCGGCAGCGAGGCCGGTGACGGTAAAGGCGGTCGCGATGACGCTTGTGCTCGCGGTGGTCCATGTCGTGGTGCCGCTGAGCCGGGACTGAACCGTATAGCTGGAGGGCGCGCCGCCGCCGGGCACCGACCAGGTCAGAGCGATGCTGGTCTGTGTGGCGGTACCCACGGCAAGCCCGGTCACCTGGCCCGGCGCCGCGAGCGTCGTGACACCGCTGACGGCGGCAAAGATCACGTTCCCCGCGGAGTAGGTGGCAGCCATCAGCCGCGCCGCCTGCCCCACCGGTAGCGTCGAACTGCCCGTGGAGGTGACGATGCCGGTACCCAGCGTGACAGCGCCGCCGGAAAGATTGACAACGTCGCAGATGAAACCGCTTCCCATGTTGATGAAAGCAGGCGTCAGCGTCACCGACGCGCTGCAGACCAGAAGGCGGCCGTTATGCACCGTGCCATCGAGCGTGGTATTGGCGCTGATTTCCACCACCGGCCTCTTGTAGGCGGGCATCTTCGCGGCGATCCAGTTCCATAGTGCGGAGAAGCTCTGACGCAGCATCGTGGAGCTGCCCTGCGCCACCCAGAACGAATCCGAATCCGAAGCCGCCAACGCCGGCTGCGCGAGGTCGATGGTCTGGCCATTGAGAAAATTACTGTAGGCGATGTTGTGATCCGCACCGCCCTGGCTGATCCCGACCAGATCGCCGGCGGCGATCGTGCCGACCGTGGGCAGGGACGTGATGGGCGTGGCGGTGGCCGCGAGCGACGCGTTCGCCAGCGTGAGACCGGCCCCGACCGTAATCGGCTCCGGACCACCGGCACCGAGGCTGACCCGCCCGAGCAGCACCCCCGACGGCGCCATGATCGCGGGCTGGGTACCGGCGAGCAACGCACCGACCGTGGTGGCGCGGGTGACGCCGGACTGGCTCAGGGGCACCTCGTCGGCGGCGGTGATCGATGATGTTTGCGGCAGCTGCGGAATGGTGGGCATCGATCGCTCCTCGGCGATTGGACCGGAATGACAACGATGAACTTACGCCTGAACCGGCCAAGTGGTCGGAAAGCTGATGGTGGCAACCGGCATTAGTTGGGGCTTTCCTGTCCGCCGTGATGGGGATCACACGCCCGCAACGGCCGCCCATGTTCCGCCGCCGCGTGAAACATACAGCGTGGCGCCGATCGCGCCTCCGACACGGGAATAC
>PKWQ01000264.1 GCA_003133265.1 Acetobacteraceae bacterium | reverse complement strand
GCCATGAAGGCCCAGGCAGCACGCTCCAGTTCCTGCCAGGCAAGCAGGCTTGGCTCGCCGCAGGCAAGACCGGCCATCAGCGTATCCAGATCGCCGGGAACAGCGGTCAGCGTGCCAAGCTCGGCGCTGGCGAGCAGGCAGGCCGCGCGGTCGGGCTCGGCCACCACCAGGGCCGGCGGCGGCGTGAGCCGCGCGCGCAGTTGCACCGAGACGGCGGCCGCCGCGCCGCCCACCCCACCCTGAACGAACGCATGGGTCGGCGGCTCGCCTTCCCACTGGTCCAGCGCCTCGTCGGCCATCAGCCGGTAGCCCTGCATCACCTCGCGCGGCACGTCCGTGTAGCCGGGCCAGGAGGTGTCGGAGACGACGAACCAGCCGTTCTCCGCCGCGGCGTGGCCGGCGGCGCGAACCGCGTCGTCGTAGGTGCCGGGTACGCGCCGGACCTCGGCGCCGAACGCGGCGATGGCATCCACCCGCTGCTGGCTGACGGTCTCATGCACGAAGATCACCGCGCGGGCGCCGAAACGTTGGGCGCCCCAGGCGACCGAGCGGCCGTGATTGCCGTCGGTGGCGCAGGTCACGGTGATCGTCCGGGTCGCGGCGGCGTAGGTGCCGGCGGTAAGGTCGGCCGCCGTGGCACCGGGGGCGATGCCGCGCCGCGCCAGTTCGTCGCACAGCAGATTGGCCACCGCATACGCCCCGCCCAGCGCCTTGAAGCTGCCGAGGCCGAAGCGGGTGGCCTCGTCCTTCAGCCGCACGGCACCGACGCCGGCCGCACGCGCGATCGCCGGCAGATCGCGCAGCGGCGTCGGCGCGTAGCCGGGCCAGGAGGTGATCTCCGCCCGGGCGCGGCGAAAGCCGCCGGCTGGCAACACGGCCACGCCGGGGATGCCGGTGTTGGGATTGGCGAACAGACGGAAAGGATACGGGCCGATCATGCGTATCTTTGTGGCCCGCGTTGCGCGCCGGTGCAACCCGGTCTAGTGCTGAAGCACTAGACCGGGCGGGGAAACGCGCGACACATGAAGATTACCATCCTGGGTGGCGGCGGATTCCTTGGCCGCAAGATCGCCGCGAGGCTGGCCGCCGAAGCCACGCTCGGCGGCCGGACCGTCACCGGCCTGACGCTGTTCGACATGCTGCCCCCGCCCGCGCCCGCCGCCCCGTTCCCGGTAAGCTGCGTCGGCGGCGATGTGGTCGATCTGCCTGCGGCGGCGATCCCGGCGGATACCGATGTGGTGTTCCAGCTCGCCGCCGTGGTCAGTGCCCAGGCCGAGGCCGACTACGACCTCGGCCGGCGGGTCAATCTGCGCGGCACCGACGCGGTGATCGATGCCTGCCGCAAGCTGGCCAAGCCGCCGCGCGTGGTGTTCACCAGCAGCGTGGCCAGCTTCTCCGGCGGCCAGGGCGCGTGGCTGCCCGACGACGCGCGCCAGGTGCCGGCCAACAGCTACGGCGCGCAGAAAGCCGCCGCCGAGCTGATCCTGGCCGACGCCTCCCGCCGCGGCTTCATCGACGCGGTCTCGATCCGACTGCCCACCGTCGTCGTCCGCCCCGGCCGGCCGAACCGGGCGGCGAGCGGGTTCTTCTCCGGCATCATCCGAGAACCGCTGCTGGGCCTGGAGACGGAGTTGCCGGTGCCGGACGATTTCGCCGTCTGGATCTGCTCGCCGCGCCGCGCCACCGACTGGTTGCTGCACGCCGGCGCGATGGACGGCGCCCCGCTCGGCCTCGACCGCAGCCTGACGCCGCCGGGACTGTCCGTCACCGTGGGCGAGATGCTGGCCGCGCTCGATCAGGTGAAGCCGGGCGCCTCCGCCCTGGTACGCCGGGTCGAGGACAAGACCATCGCGGAGATCGTCGGCGGCTGGCCGTCCGGATTCGCGCCGGTGCGCGCGCCTGCCCTGGGTTTTGCCCAGCACGAAAGCCTGGTGGAGCTGGTGCGGGCATTCGTCGCCGACGATCTTGCGGCGACGCGCGCGGAACGCGGGCTCGTCTGATCGTCCAATGGCAAAATTCTCTCCACAAAATGGTTATTGACGGTGAATTCATATCCACCCGCCACGCTCGCGGTTGATCGAGTGGCGCACTGGTTGCATGGTCGCTCGCAGGATCGAGTGGGCTATCGCCGGCGCCTGGCCCCGATCCGCCTGGCTTGAACAGCCTGGCCTCACGCGTCGGCACGGTCTGGACGTCGTTCATGTCGGCTGTCTCTGGCGATCAACCTCAAGCGGCGGTGGACGCACCACGCACCGGCAACCCATCCGCGTCCAATCCACCGCTGCCACGCCAGCGGCGACCCATCGGCGAGTTTGTGTTGCACGCGCCGCAGACCCTGCGCGCCCTGGTGCGAGCCGACGAAATCTGGCTGGTGGTGCTGGCCGCCTTCGTCGGCTGCTGTTCCGGGATAATGGTCGCGCTGATGACCTACACGACGCAGTTGATCCATCAGACGCTGTTCCTGCTGAAGCCCGGCCAGCGCCTGTCGGGCATGGTGGAGATCAACCAACTGCGCGCCGTCGCGGTACCGGCGCTAGGCGGGCTGGCGGTCGGGTTGGTCGGGCTGGTGATCGTGCGGCTCTGGCCACGCCGCGCGGTCGACCCGATCGAGGCGAACGCGCTCTATGGCGGGCGCATGTCGCTGAACGACAGCTTGATCGTGGTGCTGCAGACCATACTCTCCAACGGCGTCGGCGCTTCCGTCGGGCTGGAGGCCGGCTACACCCAGATCGGCTCCGCGATCGCCTCGCGCTTCGGGCGCATGTTCCGGGTCCGCCGCAACGATTTGCGGGTGCTGGTGGGCTGCGGCGCCGCGGGGGCGATCGCCGGGGCGTTCAACGCGCCGCTGACCGGCGCGTTCTATGCGTTCGAGCTGGTGATCGGCACCTACTCCATTGCCACTCTCGCGCCGGTGGCGGTCTCGGCGATCGTCGCCTCCTCGGTCGTGCGGGCGCTGGCGCTGGCCGGGGATTACGGCGCGCTCGAAGTCCAGGCTCCCACGCGCATCGACGCGGTGGACTATATCCCGATCCTGGCGCTGGGCATGCTCTGTGCCCTGGTCGGCATCGCCATCATGCGCGGCGTGACGCTGACCGAGCATCTGTTCCGCCGCAGCCGCGTGCCGGTCTGGCTGCGCCCGATGATCGGCGGCAGCGTGGTCGGGCTGCTGGCGCTGGTGACGCCGCAGGTACTCTCCTCCGGCCACGCCGCGCTGGCGGTGGGAATCGACGCGCCCTACACGCTGAAGTACATCGCGCTGCTGATCGTGCTGAAGGCGCTGGCATCGGCGATCTCGATCGGCTCGGGTTTCCGCGGCGGGCTGTTCTTCGCCTCGCTGTTCCTCGGCGCCATGCTGGGCAAGCTGTTCACCGGCGTGCTGACCATGGTGACCACGGTGCATGCCATTCCGGCCGTGGTCGGCGCGCTGATCGGAATGAGCGGGCTTGCCGTCGCCATCATCGGCGGGCCACTGACCATGGGTTTCCTGGCGCTGGAGACCACCGGCAGCCTGCCGCTGACGGCGGCCGTGCTGGTCGTCTGCATCGTCTCGGCGCTGACGGTGCGGCGGACCTTCGGCTATTCCTTCGCCACCTGGCGCTTCCACCTACGCGGCGAGGTCATCCGCAGCGCCGTCGATATCGGCTGGATGCGCAACCTGACGGTCGGGCGGATGATGCGCCGCGAGGTGCGCACGGTGACCGCCGATACGCCGTTGCTCGTCTTCCGCCGCGACCACCCGCTGGGCGCCAGCCAGCGCGTGGTGGTGCTGGACGATCAG